>JBEIFO010000127.1:0-6179 GCA_040382375.1 Crocinitomicaceae bacterium | reverse complement strand
CGCGTCGCGTTCACCGAAAGACCGGCGTTTCTTGGTTAGCAGATTTCAGAGATCCGTGGGTAAACATGGACAATGCCGATAAGTTTCAGATGAGTGCATGGGCGAAGCGCAGGCACATGAAGTTAGAGCGCAGTGTGTTGAAGGAAGCGACTGTTGTAGATACGGTGAGTTGGTATTTGAGCAGTGAGTATGAAAAGATTCGTGGAGGTGAAGTGAAGGTGTTAACGAACGGATTCGACCATGTAGATTTTGAAGGAAAAGAAGTGAAGCCAACCGACAAATTCATTCTTGGTCACTACGGCACCTTTGGCGACGATCGCACTGCGCCGGCCTTGTGGCGAGCCTTGTCTCGCTTGGTGAATGAAAGTGAAGAATTTAAAAACCGAATGATTATTCGGTTGGTTGGTCCAACAGACGGCTCTGTGTTGGAAGACGTAAAACGAAATGGACTTTCCGAACATTTGGAATACATTCCATACGTGCAGCACAACGAGGTTTTAGATCTCATGTTAACGCCTCAATTGTTGTTGGTTATTCTGAATCAGAACGCCAACGAAGAAGGTCGTGTAACTGGAAAAATATTTGAGTACGTCGCCACGGGCAATCGCGTGCTCGGCATTGGCAGTGTCACCAGCGATTGCGCGCGTGTCATTCATGAAAGCGAGAGCGGCGAAATGATTGCCTTCAACAATGAAGAACAACTATACACCTTCATCAAAAACGCATTTCCTTGTGCGCTTAATCAGCCTTTGAATCCGAGGGTGATGAAGTATTCACGTCAGTCTTTGACTGACTCCCTTCGGGAGAATGTCTTCGGCGAATGTCTATGACGAATGCCTGCGGCGAATGTCTTCGACGTTTTTAATTACAAAGTTCCAATTATGAAATAGGAATTACGAAGTAGGAATAAAACCGAAGGTTTTCCAATAACGCAGTTCCAAAGCCCCTTAGGGCAACATTCGAAATGCTCCCAGTTTCATGTCTAAATCAATCGAGTAACCTCTCCTTTTAATATTGGAATGTACTTGATTACGATGGTGTATATAATTGCATTGTCAATCGAGTCATAACCATGAATTAATTTGTTGCGGGTGTTGATGATATCATTTAGGCGAGAGATTTCAATATCACGGTTTATATTCCTTACGTTTTTTAGGGCTTCGCCAATGATCTCAATATTTCTTTCAATGCTGTGTTGAAGAAATATGTCTTCATCGAATTCCTGAAAGGAGTCACATCCGAGCATGTACACTTCTATATTCTCGCAAGAAATTAAAACGTCAAAAAGAAGTTTTTTCAATCGATTGTCCATAAACTATCATGCGTGTTTCGTTCACTTCTGATAGAAAATAGGGATTCCGAATGGCTGAGTAGCTGATTAAATCAACTTTACGATGAAGCAGTTGTTCCAAATCTTCTTCCAGTTCAAGCAACGCAGTGCCCTTAATTAGTGGATCAATTTGCGGCGAAAATTCAACAAGAACATCTACGTCGCTAGCATCGTTAAATCTGTCATTCATACACGATCCGAAAAGTGAAGCACACGACACCTCATGACGCTCGAATAACTCGACCATCTTCGGTAATTGCATTTCTATTTCGTGATTCAATTGCATAGTCAAATTTACATTTTCTATCACAACAAACCTACTTTGATGAAATAGAATTTGCACTAATTTTTATATGCAGTTTATATGCTGTTTATTCATCAATCCTTAGGATCAATCACTGTGTGATCAATTGCTCCGCAATCAATCTTTTAGATCAATCGCGTTGCGATCAAACCTTCGGTGAAATCGGAACGATTAATCACTTAGTGATTGATTGCGGAGCAATTGATCTAACGAAGTCAGATTGATCATCGAAGATGATTGAAAAATCTATTTTTCAACAGCAAACCTCTTCACCACCTCCCCAATTCTCACAACATAATTCCCATCTGCGAAGTTGGAAACAGGAAGGATTGTTTGTGTTGAAAGCACCTGTTGCTTAAACACCAATTTGCCCACTGCATCGAAGATGTACAAGTCGTTTCCGATGATGGAAGAGTTGACTTGAATATTCAATTCAGAGCGGGTTGGATTAGGGTATAAGCTTATTGTTGCGTTTAGTTCGAAGATGCTGTTGTCAATCTCTCCATCGCAGTTCTCGTCTATGCCGTTGCCGCCAATGTCTTCAGCAATGATATATTTCGTGTTTTCTGCTTTTTCGATAAAGGACATCTGATTGTATTGGCGAATGGATTCCAGAAGAAAAGTCAAAAAACGCCGAGAGCAGAAATTGAAAGAGCAATAGCAATTAAAAAATTATATGAAAACGAAAAGTAGTATCAAGACACTCGATCAATTTATCGATGAGCACTATGGTAAGCGAGGAACTTCTCGGAGAGAGAAGTTTGAAAAGGAATATGAGACTTTTAAGATAGGAATTATTATTCAACAGGCTCGAATAGAAAAAGGTCTCACACAAGAAGAGCTAGCGGCACGCTGCGGCACAAACAAAGGTTATATTTCAAAAATAGAAAACGATGTCAAAGAAGTCCGCTTATCAACCTTGCAACGTATTGTAGAAATTGGATTGGGAGGTAAGCTTAATTTGTCAATTCAACTTTAATCAACGCAATCAATCTGACTTCGTCAAATCAATTCTTCGAATCAATCTTTCAGATCAATTGCTGTGCAATCAATTACCTTTGGTGATCAATTCTTCGAATCAATCGCGTTGCGATCAAACCTTCGGTGAAATAGCAACGCAGTTCCAATTATGAAATAGGAATTATGAAATAGGAATTATGAAATAGGAATTACGAAGTAGGAATAAAACCGAAGGTTTTCAAATTACGTAGTTCCTACTTTCTCGTAGGAGTTCCTTCCAAAAACTTAATCATCTTCCCATTCTCGTATATACCGCGCTGAACCAACTGTCCCGACTTCTTGTCGTAAAGGGTGCATTCGCCGTGGTAGCGGTTGTTCTTGTAATGTGCATCTTCTTCCAACGCACCCTTCTCTGTATAAATCTTACTCGGACCATTCATTACACCGTTTTTATACGTGCAATCTCTCCACAATGCACCAAAGTCGTAATAGTACTTCCAACGCCCCGTGCGACGACCTGCCTTGAACTTGCCTTCACTTATAAGACGAGCGTTTTCATTGTATATTCTGGAAAGCCCATTCAACTCGCCATCCTTTCCGTAAGTAATTAAACTTTGTAAGTCGCCGCGCTCAGAATAGTTCAACCATTTACCAACTTTTATATCATTACTCCAGCTACCTATGTATAAATATCTTCCTTGCTTAGGTTCATAGCCCGTCCACTTTCCTGACATTTTACCATTCTTGAAATTCCCTTCATCTTTAATTTTTTCATTCTCATACCAACTGGTCCATTTGCCGCTCTCTTCACCCATTAAGTAGCTTCCTTTCTGCAACAATCCTCCGTCTTCGTACCACGTGGTCCATTCACCTTCTTTGTTGTCTGCAACGAAATTCCCTTCCTTCCATTTCTTTTCGCTAGGATATTGGTAGACCCATTTACCTTCCATTTGTCCTTTGGAATATTTTCCTTTCGACTGCCAAACGCCATTGTCGTGATAAAAAATCCAATCGCCTTCCTGAAGGTCTTCAACGAAATTTCCTTCCATGTCTTTCACTCCGTTATCTCTATACCATTCCCAATTCCCAATCTTTTTTCCATTGTCGAAATTTCCTTTTACATGCAATTTCCCATTGTCGAAATACTCTTCATAAGGTCCAGTTACCAATCCCTCTTTGTACGTGGTAGTCTTTCGCAATTTCCCGTCATTGAAAAATTCATTCCATTTACCGTCCTTAATACCCTTGACATAATAACCACTCGTTTGAATGTTTCCTTTTGAAAAATAGGCCTCGAATAATCCGTCTTGAATTCCATTCGTATAGGTAGTTTTACTACTGGGTTTTCCTAAGTCATTTTCCTCAATCACAACACCTGTCCCCTTGGTTACAGTCTGAATCCCTTGCTTGTCGTAGTAACTGGCAAGCTTCGCAATAGAGTCTGCGTACGATGTTTGACTTTGAATTTTTCCATTTTCGTAATACGCATCCCAAGAACCTATTTTTTTTCCTTCTGAAAAATTTCCTTCTTGAATTTTAATTCCCTTGTCGTTAAATGTTCGTTGAATGCTGTCTTCATTTCCGAATTTGAAATATCCTTCCACCTGAATTTTTCCATTCGGATGATATCGAAAAACTTTTCCGTTAAAATAACCGTTTCGATACATGCTCTCCTCCTGTATCGTTCCGTCTTCGTAATAAAAACGCCAGAGACTATCTTCCTTCCCAGAAATGTTAAAGAGTCCTTCACTACGTACTTTTTTATTCGGATAAAAATCTCTGTAAAATTTTTGAGCACTCGCTGAAAAACACAGGAGTATTAAACAGGCCGAAAAAAGAAGTCTCAAGCTGAAAGGGTGCTGATTGTTATTCATAATTCGAAAATAAATCCTTCCGTCGAACTTAAAACAATTCTACTCTGTTATTATTGAACAGTGCAGCGCTTATATTTGAACACTAAACCTTTCGACATGCGTGCGACTTTTATTTCGTTTTCAATTGCTTTATTGGCTGTCCTTGGCGCCTACTTTTTCATTCCTTCAGTTATGATGGTTCAATTGACGGGTGGTGCTATGGAAGAAGGATACGGCGTTAATCCTTCCAGCAGAAAATATTTCGAATACATGCGTAACCGCGATCCTGAAACAGGTTTGGTTCCTGAAGGAATTTTTGAACGTTGCGTGAACTTTGCGAATCACCTGCCACGCGTGGCAGATAGAGATTACGGTTGGTCCTCCAGAGGCCCTTACAACATTGGAGGAAGAACGCGTGCCTTCGCGGTTGATGTGCTGAACAGCAATCACCTCATTGCAGGTTCCGTTACCGGTGGAATGTGGAATTCGCTGAATGCCGGACAGTCTTGGGACAAGACCACAGCCCCTGAACAATTGCAAAGTGTGAGTTCTATTGCACAAGACACAAGACCCGGTCACGAAAACACTTGGTACTACGGTTCGGGAGAAGAATTTTACGGTGTGGTTTCCGGAACTTCATTTACAGCATTACTCAGTGGAGACGGCATGTGGAAGAGCACAGACAACGGACTGACCTGGTCGCACCTCATGTCTACTTCAAGCGGAACTCCGCAAAACAACATGCAGAACGGAAGCTATGATTTCGTTTGGCGTGTCATTACTGATCACACAAATCTTACGGAAGACGTTGTTTACGCGGCAGTTTACAACGGAATTATTCGAAGCAACGACGGAGGAAATACGTGGACCGAAGTGTTGGGATTTACCACTGGCGCAAGTGAATTTGTTGATGTGATGATGACACCCTCTGGTGTGCTTTATGCGACATTCAGCGACAACAGTACCAACGGTGGCGGTTTCTTCAGAAGTTTAGACGGACTTAACTGGACGGAAATTTCGCCGGTGCTTCCTCAAATAGCAAATCTGAGAAGAACAGTGATGTGCGCGAATCCGCAAAACGAAAACGAGATTTATTTCTTGGGTGAAACCATTAACAACACCTTCTATCCAATTGATCACTTTTTCTATAAATATACTTTTCTTGGTGGCGATGGAAGCGGTGCAGATGGAAGTTGGGAGAATCGTTCAGCAAATCTTCCTTCCATACCTTGTCAACTGTTTACAGGAATCGATTACGATTTTGCAACGTTCAGAACTCAGTACAGTTATGACATGTGCATTGCGCATCACCCTTCCATTCCGAATTTAGTTTTTATTGGAGGAACGAATTTGCACCGCAGTACCGATGCGTTTGCTACTTCGACTTCTGTAGATTGGATAGGTGGTTATCGTTGCAATGTTCCAGAGCCGTGGCACTATGTCTACGAGGATCACCACCCCGATCAGCAACTCATAGCATTCGATCCGGCCAATGGTTTAGGCATGTACAGTTTGAACGACGGCGGTGTGCAACATACCGCAGACGTCACTGCCGACAGCGTGCAATGGCAATCGCTGAATAACGGGTACCTGACTTCGCAATTTTACACTGTAGCACTCGAGCCTGGCAATACGAACAGTCAGTTTTTAATGGGAGGAATGCAAGACAACGGAACGTGGTTAACGCACACTTCCGATGCAACATCTCCTTGGAGAGAAATGCATGCCGATG
>JBEIFO010000126.1:0-6230 GCA_040382375.1 Crocinitomicaceae bacterium | reverse complement strand
AGTCTCGACCAAAAAAGAGATAAACTCCTTGGGTTTGGTAGTCAGCACGTGATTACTTACAAAGGCCACGTTCCACTACCGAACTTCATGCACATTACCCCAGATGACGAATTTCCAGGAGCTAAGGGATATGTGAACGGAATTCATGAATTTGCAGTTGGAGGAAAAAGACCTGGCGTATTTATGGGAACTCCCATAAGTTTAGGTTGCGTTCGACTCCATGACTACCCTTCGAAATTCGTGCGTTGGTGGACGCCTAAAAACGCGAACTTCTTTACTTGCTATGAAAACAGTAGGTACGTTCAAATAGTGCCCAACTAAAAGAATGTCGCCTATATTTGAGGGAGATACTATCCCATTAAATAAATCAAGATGACAACCATAAAATCTGCACTTGCACTACTTCTCCTAAACTCACTGATTTTCTCTTCTTGCGCTCAAAGTTTAAAAGATTTAAAAAAGCAAGCTGAACAAAAGCTTCAGCAAACGGCCACAACTTCTGGATTCACAGAGGAAGAGGCAGGGAAAGCATTGAAGGAAGCGCTATCCAAAGGAGCTACTAAAGGAACAGAATTGGTTTCAAAAGCAGATGGTTATTTCGGGAATCCTAAAATTAAAATTCCCTTTCCTCCAGACGCCAAAAAGGTTGAAGACAAACTGCGCAGTTTGGGTTTGAACAAAGAATGTGACGATGTCATTCTCTCTCTAAATCGTGCTGCAGAAGATGCAGGTAGCGCAGCGAAAGATATATTCATTCGTGCTATTTCAGAAATGACCATTACCGATGCAATTAATATTGTGAAAGGCGGAGAAAATGCCGGAACGGAATTTTTGAAATCGAAAACACGTGCTGCGTTGGTTGAAGCGTTCAAACCCATTATTAAAACATCACTCGATAAAGTAGGTGCAACGAAGAACTGGGAGTTTGTAATTACGCGATACAACAAAATCCCTTTGATTGAAAAGGTGAATCCAGACCTGGTTCAATTTGCAACCGAACGCGCCATTGACGGTTTGTTCGTTAAAGTTGCTGAAGAAGAATTACTGATTCGCAAAGATCCGATTGCACGCACTTCAGAATTATTGAAGAAGGTTTTTGGGGGATAGTTAGTTCAAATAATCACGAACGAATGTTTTCGGTGACATCACCTTTAATATTGACTTTTTATAGTCTTTCACGTTTCTCGTGATGATTATCGTATCCTTTCTATAATCAACACAAGCTTGATGTTGCATTGCGTCTTCAAAATCGCTCCAACCTAATTCGAATGCCTGCTGAACTATTTCACCCGACATTGGTATGACCACGATGTTAGAAATCAAATGATCAAAACATCGCGACAATAATTCCTTTTCCAAATATTTCTTTAGCAAATAATGAACATTACTTATTGCAACTGGAGTGGTAATCAAGCGCATATCCCTTTTATGTAATTCCGCGTGTTCGAATATTTTTCTAGCAGAATTTGAGAAATCATCACGATCCGCGTAAAAGTCAATAAGCACATCTGAATCTAGAAACAAATAAATCACAGTACTCATAATTTATTTTACCCTTTCAAGTTTCTGCAATTTTATCTTCTTTATCTCTTCCTTATAGTCAAGGCCTTTAGGTATTTTACCTTTAACTAAAGACCTAATTTCATCCAATTCTGAAACTGCATAGTTGTAACTAGCTTCACGCTCTTTAACTAACTCTTGAAAAAACTCTTCAACGAGGTAAGATAGACTTTTCCCTTTAAACTCTGCATATTCCTTTGCCTTTTCTACTATAACTGAATCTATCGAAAGCGTCAGTTTCGGACGAATCGACTCTGTTTTTCTTTGCTTTTTCATGAATCAAATATACGTGTTTATTTTTATTAATCACACGTATGATTCTAAGTCCCGCAAAACGTTTTAAAACTCAAATCATTTTTCGGATTGAAGGTTGAAAAAATATCTTCTTCCGATGATGATTCATACGGACGCTGGAGTCGTTCTTGGTATTCGTTGAACAATTTCCAATTGTTATTTTCGACAGCTTCGTTCAATACGCGCTCCACCCATTCGTTGCGAGGAATAACAATTGGATTTGAATTTCCAATTTCAACTTGAAGAAAACTCTCTTTTCTTGAAAGCCAATTTTCAAAGCCTGAACTTGCAGACAAATGAACTTCACCCGCCTCCTTCCCTTCCAAAAACAAAAATGAATTGGTGTAATCCGATTGTGTTTCTTCCATGATTTCCAACAACTCTTCCACCCACTCTCTTCCTTCTTGAGTTGAAATTTCCACACCCAATTTTCTTCCCATCATTGAATAATAAGAATTCCCAAACTGTGTTGGAAAAACATCGATCACTTCAATGGCCATTTCTTTAGCGACTTTCGGATTCTCATGAATGAGGGGCATTAAGCTATTCGCAAAAACCCACAAATTCCATTGCGCAATGCCGGGCTGACTAGCGAATGCATATCGCTTCGCAGTATCAATAGAACTAAAACATGTTTTTGGATCATACACATTCATAAACGCACACGGACCATAGTCAATGGTCTCTCCGGCAATACTCATGTTGTCGGTATTCATGACTCCGTGAATAAATCCAACACGCATCCAATCAACAATCAATTCAATTTGCACACGAACAACTTCGCTCAACAATTCTAAATACGGATTTTCAGCACTTGCGCATTGCGGATAATGTCGAGCAATTGTATAATCAGCCAACTCTTTCAACTTACTTAAGTCGTCTTGAAAAAGCGCATACTCAAATGTCCCCACGCGCAAATGACTCAAAGCCATTCGAGCTAAAAGCCCGCCTTTTTCCATACCATTCCGATGAATGGGATCTCCTGTATTTACAACTGCTAACGTTCGTGTTGTTGGAATTTGAAGCGCATGCATGGCTTCGCTTATGATAGCTTCACGAAGCATTGCCTTCAATGTTGCTCTTCCGTCGCCTCTGCGTGAATAAGGAGTGGCTCCACTACCCTTCAAATGAACATCGAAAAGCTTTCCTTCTGCATTCTTCCATTCATCCACCAAACACGCTCTTCCGTCGCCAAGTATATTGAAATGTCCAAACTGATGACCAGCATAGGCCATCGCCAAAGGCTCTTTGGACCACTGATTACTCCCATTTACAAGACGTTCAAACTCATCTGATTTAAACGCATCAGGAAATGCGTTCGTCAATTTCTCATTCCAAAAAACAACTCGGGCCTTTTCAAATATTTCAGGATAAACATTCGCATGAAGTTCTTCTGGCAATTTTGCATAATTCAGTTTCATGACACAGAAGGTTTTAAGGCTTCAAGCAAAAACTCAACAACCTTCTTTCTCGGGTAATCTTGCAGCGTAGTTAGCTGAACCAATCGCATCGGAACAGGTGGCGCGAACTCACGCACATTCGCGCGTTGCTTTGTTGAAAGAAATTGAATATATGCAGCTGGAAGCAGCGTCATTCCACCATTTTCATCCACTAAACGAATCAATGTTTGAATACTTCCTGCATCGTAAGTAATCTTTGATTTCTTTTTCTTTTTGAAGCTGCACACTTCCAAAGCTTGCTCGCGAAAACAATGTTCTTCCGACAGGAACCACAAATTATCCGATGTAATGTGTTTGGGCTGAATGAATTTTCTGGCCGGTAATTTTTCAAATGGAGAAACATAGGCTACAAATTCTTCTTCGTACAACGGATAAGAAGCGAACGATGAAATATCAGTCTCTGTTGCCAAAATTGCCATATCAATTTCACCTTGCTGCAAGGCCAGAAGTGCTTTTTCTGTTGGAAGTTCAACAAGCGTAACCTTTAACGAATGATTTCCATCTTCCACATTTCGAATGAAGGAAGGAACAACAGTAGCGGCCAATGATGGAATAACAGAAAGTCGAATGTGTCCATCAAGTCCTTTCGTCAACTCCTTTGAAATCTCCCGCATCAAATGCTGCTCTGCAAGAATACGCTTGGCTTGATTCAGCAAAGACAAACCTTCTTCGGTAAATTCCAAGGGGTGCATACCGCGACGAACAATGACAATTTCAAGCTCTTCTTCGAGCTTTTTTACCATCATGCTCAAAGTAGGTTGACTAACAAAACACGCGTTAGCCGCGGCGACAAAATTCTTATGCTTTTCTAAAGCGACTATGTATTCTAACTGTTGGAAGTTCATAGGTAAAATCTATACCTACAAACATACAATTGTTTTTAGTAATAAGGCACACACACCTTTTTCAAAGTGCCGTGCTTCAATTTTGGGGGAACTATATAGACAATAGAAAATTCCAAACCACCTCTTCCTGTGCTTGCTGGACGAAGCGTTGACGTATTCAAATCATAAGACATGCCCACGCGCCATTCGTTGTATTCCGCTCCCATTTCAAACCAACCGGCATCTCGAAATCTTCCATGAACGCCAGCGAACACCCGTTGATTCTCCCATTTTTCAGAAGGAAGTTTACAGTAAACTCTGGAACCTAAAACCAATTCCTTCATTTTCCCTTGAAGTTGAAACAACGAAAGAGCTTCCACTTCATATTGTGAATTCAAAGGAATTCGCGCACTTGCCTGAATGGCATGACGAACATCTAAGACAACAGCATTGTTGTCTTTAAAACTTTGCTTAGGACGTGTAATGTTGTTCAACGAATATCCAGCATTCCATCGGAATTTATTTTGTTGTTTTTGAATAAAAACAGCCAAACCAACAGATGGATAAATCCGTGCCGTTGTGGCGTAAGTTTCGTTGTTCGAAAGCGTTGGATCGAAGCTCATTCCGTTCCATTGCGAATCGTAAACCAATGCACTCGGATCGAATCCGCGAGACGTAATTCCGAATGAACCTCCTCCTCGAATTTCTAAACTGTCGTTGGGTTTGTATAACGTGTGAGCCCCATGCAGCTGCACTTGCGATGTCCTGAAACGAGAATCTCCCGCCACATCACTTCCTGCGTTCAATCCGAAAGACCAAAGCTTTGTTCCTATATCTTTCGCTTCAGCAGAAAACCCGAAGGTCTGATAAGGCGTTGTAACACTCCGCCATTGATTACGTTGATTCGCAGCAAAGCGAAACTGCCCGTTGAATGCCCCAACCTGAGCGCTGTTCTGCCAGAGCATTGCCTGATCGAACTGACTAAAATGAATATCCTGAGCGAAAGAACAATACGACAATGCAAAAAAGAATGCTAGCATTCTCATTCTCATTCCGTTTCTCATTCTGTTCTCGTTTCTCATTCTGAAATTATTCTAGCACTGTAATATTTCCTTCTTCAAAATAAATTTCTCCGCCTTCACAAACGGTGCGCAAGTAGTAAACAAAAACAGCAGGATCCACTTCCTTCCCTTTAAAATACCCGTTCCAACCAACACTCTGATCTTGTGTTTCGAAAACCAATTCACCCCAACGATCAAATACCTTGAAGTCTAATTCTGTAATGAAATTCCCTCTCACGTAAAGCCATTCGTTCTGTTGATCGAGATTCGGAGTGAATGCGTTCGGAACGTAAACGGTTGGCCTTCCACATATAAAATCTACCACTCGAACGGTGACGCTGTCTTGCTGAACGCAGTCACCGTCGGTAACGACAACTAAATAAGTTGTTGTAGCTTCAACGATTGCTAATGGATTGTAAATATTAGGATTGTTTATTCCAAATATTGGAGTCCATGTGTAATTGAAATTTGAATTTACCGGTGTTGCATTCAATTGCACCGCCGTTCCTTCCAAAACAACCATGGGCGAAGCACTCGCGTTTACAGTAGATGCGTTGAGCGAACTAACACTAACCTGAACTGTGTCTTGCGCAAAGCAACCGCTCGGCGTAGCTGCAGAAACTGAAACTTCCGTTCCTGCTGTAAGTATTAATTCCACCGAAGAACTGCCTTGTCCGCTTAGTAATTGCGCGCTCGATTGCCACTGGTAATTGAACGAAGGATTTGGATTCAACACAGACAAGGAAATTGTATCTCCATAACACGCGGTAAAATCGCCTTGAATAGTGGCTTGGTCTCCGACCATATAAACCGAAACGCTATCTTCAACTGCGCAGCCTTGATTGGTTAGCTGCGCGAAATACGTTTGCATTCCGTTCACAAAAACGTTGATAGATAAATCTTGTGTATTGCTGTTTAATGGTGAAGAAAAATCAGGAGATGCGCTCCAGATCAAGCTTCCGTTAGCTGGATTAATAGCTGCGATGAGATCTACATTATCTGGAACACAAAGTGAAGTATCGTTTGGAAGT
>JBEIFO010000125.1:0-6289 GCA_040382375.1 Crocinitomicaceae bacterium | reverse complement strand
GGTTTATTCCTCAAATATAACAAATCCTCGTTAGTTTTGCCCCATGCACGAAGTCATACGCATTGAAAACCTTACTCGTTTCTATACCATTGGTGAAGAAACCGTGCGCGCCCTCAACGGAATAAACCTATCCATTCAAAAAAACGAGTACGTAGCGTTAATGGGTCCTTCAGGATCCGGGAAATCTACGCTCATGAATATTATAGGCTGTTTAGACACTCCTACTTCAGGAGAATATTTTTTGAACGGGCCAAACGTTGCTCAACTGTCAGACAGCGAATTAGCAGCCATTCGAAACAAAGAAATTGGTTTTGTCTTTCAAACATTCAACCTACTTCCAAGGTTAACTGCGCTTCAAAATGTGGCTTTGCCGCTAGTCTATGCAGGTATTCCAGAATCCGAGCGGTTGAAGAAAGCTAAAGAGGTCTTGGAACAAGTTGGACTAGGCGATCGAATAAAACACAGACCGAACGAACTCTCAGGCGGACAGCGTCAGCGCGTGGCTGTAGCAAGAGCGCTTGTGAATCATCCCTCCATAATCTTGGCCGACGAACCCACCGGTAACCTCGACACCAAAACGAGCGAAGAGATTATGCAGTTACTAGACATCATTCATCAAGCGGGGAACACCATTGTTCTCGTTACCCATGAAGAAGACATTGCCCTTCACGCCAAACGTGTGGTTCGCATGCGCGACGGAATTGTTGAAAGCGACCAAGCGCAAGTATAACCTCTCGTGGCGTATATTTGCCACTCATTTTTTTACCATGAACATCAAAGAAATTATTTCTTCTCTTCCAATAGGAACTACCATTCAACTCAACGGTTGGGTGCGCACTTTTCGTAACGAGCAATTCATTGCGCTAAACGACGGTTCTTGCATTTCCAACTTACAAGTCGTTGTGAATGCCGATTCTCTTTCGGAAGAAGACAGTAAGCGCATTCACACAGGCGCTTGCATTTCCGTTCACGGAACGCTTACTGAAAGTTTAGGAAAAGGACAAGCGATAGAGCTTACCGCTTCAAAAGTTGAAATTTTGGGTGAAAGCAATCCGAATGAATTCCCAATCCAAATGAAAAAACATTCTTTGGAATTCCTTCGTGAAAAAGCCCACTTGCGTTTCCGCACTTCAACATTCAGCGCGGTGTTCAGACTTCGTCATCAATTGTCTTTCGCGATTCATAATTATTTCAATCAAAACGGATTCGTGAACATTCACGCTCCAATCATCACTGGAAGCGATGCTGAAGGTGCTGGAGAAATGTTTACGGTTTCCAACTTCGACCTAGAAAACCCACCACGCAAGGAAGACGGAACAATTGATTTCGGAGAAGACTTTTTCGGAAAGCACACGCACCTTACAGTGAGCGGACAGCTTGAAGCTGAATTGGCTGCGCTTGCACTTGGAAAAGTTTACACTTTCGGTCCAACGTTTCGTGCAGAAAACAGCAACACCAGTAGACACCTTGCTGAGTTCTGGATGATAGAACCTGAAGTTGCATTCAACGACCTTGCGGCTAACGCAGATTTAGCAGAAGACTTTTTGAAGTATTGCATTCGCTACGTTTTGGAAAACGGCAAAGAAGATTTACTTTTCCTTCAAGAACGCGAAGCCACCGAAGACAAGCAAAAGCCAATGGATGAGCGCCAAGCAGCGCCATTGATTGAACGACTTGAATTCGTTGCGAACAACACCTTCGAGCGTATCACCTATACTGAAGCGATAGATATTCTTTTGAATTCAAGTCACTACAAAAAGAAGAAATTCAAGTACCCTATTGAATGGGGAATTGATCTTCAAAGTGAACATGAAAGATTTTTGGTTGAAAAGCATTTCCAAAAACCAGTCATTCTAACCAACTACCCTGCTGGCATTAAAGCATTTTATATGCGTATGAATGAAGACCAAAAAACCGTAGCTGCTATGGATATTTTGGTTCCGGGCATTGGTGAAATTATTGGCGGAAGTCAGCGTGAGGAACGCTACGACATGCTTCTTGAAAAATGTAAGCAGTTCAACATTCCGGAAGAAAGCATGTGGTGGTATTTGGAAACACGCAAATTCGGAACATGTCAGCACGCTGGCTTCGGATTGGGCTTTGAAAGATTGGTAATGTATGTTACAGGAATGACAAACATTCGCGATGTAATTCCTTTCCCTCGCACCCCGAAGAACGCAGAATTCTAAATTGAAATTTTATTTCTGAATCAACGCTATCCAGACCGAAGTCTCGTAGTTGTCTATGCGCGTCCATATTGGTCGAACAACACCATTCACCGCAGAGATGTTGTTGTAGTCGCCTAAGAAAACACTAGCGTTGGTAATAAAAGGCTTCTCGCTGATTCGCTCATTCGTCCACGTTTTTCCACCATCCTTAGAAGACGCTAGATAAACATCGGTATTGTAATCGGTGTAATTTCTTCTATCGTAAAACACAGCATACAAATTTCCAGTAACCGCATCTACGGCCATCCAAGGAAAAAACTGATGGGCATGACCTTCGTCGTTATTCACGCGAACGGCTTCAGACCAATGCTCACCTCCGTCTGAAGACGAAGAAACAAAAACATCTACATCGCCGTTGCGCTCGTCGCTCCAACACAAATAGAGATTTCCTCTGTTCGGACCATTGCTTAAATCGCTGAGAAGAATGGGCATTCCGTTGGCGCGATAAACACCTGGAATTTCTTGATTCCAACCGCCTGGAATTGACATAGCAACTTTCGATTTCGGCATCCAAGTATTTCCACCATCCAATGATTTGTTGAAGTAGATATTCTCTTGATGCGCCCAAGCTACATATACTTCGTTGTTTAATCCGGCTGCAGGAACAGCTCCTTCAACAGTATTGTCATCGTCTAAACATCCACCTTCAACATCACTAATGGCAATGGGCTTGGAAAAACTCGTCTCTCTTTTTTTTCCTTTCGAAAAAAGAATTCTCGAATGATCGTTCGGTTCTGTGCTTTCGTATTTATCAAATTCAGTCCACGTCACATATATCTCACTTCCATCTTTCGAAGTTGTTGCCCATTGTTTATCTTGATCCCTCGGCGCATTCTTACCAATGGCTATTCCATCTGTCCAGCAATTCTTCTTGCACGAAAACTTCTTTTCATTCAATTGCTGAATAACAATAGACTCGAGCAAACGTTCGCTGCTCCAACCCCTATTCTCGGGATCGCCCAAATGCAAATAATAGAAATCACCTAGCGGAGAAGCAACAATGGTAGGGTCGCCGTAGACCCCGTGACGAGACTTCATGACATCGTGATCCCATGTAAGACCACCGTCGTAGCTCTTATAAACGTTATTCAATATAGAACCTGCCACCATTCTTTTAGGATTGGTCGGATCTATTGCTATACTGGGCTCACAAGGTTCATAAGAGGAAAAAATTCCTTTTTCCGATTTGAGTTCAATGTTCTTGTAATCGCTTTGCGCAACAGCACAAAGACTTGCAATACAACTAAAACTTAGAATGAAATTTTTGAGCATATTCTTTGGCGAAATAAGTTAGAATAACATTTGCACCAGCGCGCGCAATGCTAGTAAGCATTTCAGGCATGGCCTTATTGTAATCTATCCAACCTCTTTCCGCCGCAGCCTTCAACATGGCGTATTCACCACTAACGTTATATGCTGCTATAGGTAAGGAAGAATAATTACTCAAATCGCGAATCACATCTAAATAACACAACGCTGGTTTCACCATCAAATAATCTGCTCCTTCTTCTTCATCCAAATCCGCTTCACGCAAAGCTTCCTTTCTATTGGCGTAATCCATCTGATAGGTTTTCTTGTCTCCACTCTTCGGAGCGCTATCTAATGCTTCGCGGAACGGGCCGTAAAATGCGCTCGCATACTTCGCCGTGTATGACATAATACCCACATTCACAAAACCGTGATCGTCTAACGTGTCACGTATCTCTCCTACTCTTCCGTCCATCATATCGCTCGGACCTATGATATCAAATCCTGCTTCAGCCTGTGCCAAAGCCATGGCAGATAAAATCGGAAGCGTCTCGTCATTCACAATTTTTCCATCAATGACCAAACCATCATGTCCATCTGAACTATACGGATCCATAGCCACATCCGAAATAAATACCGCCTCTGGAAAACGCTTCTTCAATTCACGAATTGCAGTTAGATAAAAATTCGAAGCATCGAGAGAATATGTCGCGTATTTGTCCTTGTACTTCTCATCTACAGCCGGAAACAAAATGAAATTGGTAACTCCTGCATTCATGCACTCGTCCACTTCCGCCATTAACTTTTCCAACCCGAATCTGGAAATACCTGGCATACTTAAGATGGGTTGAACAGCATTTCTGTCTTCCAATAGAAACAACGGATAAACCAATTGCTCAAGAGACAATCTTGTTTCACGAACCATTCCACGAATGGAAACATTGGCTCTATTTCTTCTCGGACGAATGCGCATTACAACAATTCAGATTCAACTTGAGACTTCAAGATATTGAACAACGAATCTTGTTCCTTTGCCAACTTCAGCACTTGCTCGTCTTTCATTTCCTTGAAAAAAGCGTCGTCTTTAATAGCAGCTCCTTCTGGAATTTCCTTCAAGTTTAATTTGTAGTTTACCACTTCGTCTTTCAACGTGTTAATCATAGAAACACGCTCAGACAATTCATTCACACGAATAACTCCTGCGCTATCCAATGGAATTTGAGTCAATGTAGAAATCTCTTTCTCAGCTGAAGTAATTTCTTTATCTAAATCTGCAACCAATGCATTTTGCTTCGACAAAACACCTTGTTGCGTTGTACGTGCTTGCTTTAAAATTTCAGTTTCAGAGTCGAAGCAAGCCGTTAAAGCTATTGTCAAAGCAATTCCTAAAACCACTGCTAACTTTTTCATATTTCACTTTTTAATTTTTCCATTTAAATCCAGATTTTTCGGCACCGGATCGTAACCACTTTTCCCCCAGGGATGACAACTTAAAATTCGTTTACCCCCCATGTAAATTCCCTTCACCACTCCCCATTCTTGAATTGCCTCTGTAGCATATGCACTGCAGGTGGGCTGAAATCTGCAATTCGATCCTAACCATGGAGAAATAAACCCCTGATAAAATCGAATAGGCAAGATGAAAAGCCATTTCAAGAATGTAGACAAATTTACTCGTATTTAGTTCAATGGAAAATTAATGTAGGCTAAGAAAATTGAATAAATAATAACAGGGACCAACAAAATTCGTGTAACCATATTCGCGTGTATTCGCAAAAGCCTATTCAAACCTATTGATATTGCGAGTATGACCGCAATGCACAAGAGTTGTCCAAGCTCAACTCCAATGTTAAATCCAATTAACTTACCTACCAGGCTGTCGTCCTTCAACAATGTCATCTTCAATTCGGTTGAGATGGCCGAGCCGTGAATAAAACCAAAAAGCGCTATGACCAGAATCGTTTTCCAAGGCAATGTTGCTGTTTCAGTCGGAGAAACTAAGCGTTGTATTCCGCGAGCAACAATTGTCAAAGGAATTGCGAATTCAACCCACTTCAAAGAAATCATGGGATAATTAAACAATACAGCCAATGCTGCAAAGGCATGCCCGAGCGTAAACCCTGTAATAGACCATAACAACATTCTTCTATCATTGAAGGTTAGACCAATAGCCAACACCCACAAAAACAAGATATGATCAATGGCACCCTTGTTCAGGATGTGAAATATTCCGTGCTGTATGTCCTCGAGAAGCGTCATGAATAGTACACCTCTTAATACTTCTTCTTGAATTTTTTCTTTTTGTTGTTGTTGTTGGGTCGCTTTTTATTGCGATAACTGTCTTCAACAAAATCGTTGTATTTAGAACCCTGAATGGTCTTCACTGCGTGAATCTCTTGAATATTCTCAACAGACAATTTTGCCTCACTTAAATATTTCAAGTCTTCTAAAATTACATCATCTGTAATCGTTGCTCTGTTCCAATTCAGAGCATTCTGTTTCATTAAAGTGGCAATGGATCGTGTGAAATTCATCTTCTCTTCGCCGTCTTCCATTCCAACGCACTTGTCTATCATCTTCTCTACGTATCTTCCGTAGTGTCCGAATTTCACAGCACCTTGCGGATAGCTTATGCGGTCTGGCTTAACTGCGAACTGCGATGGTTCTGGTTTCGGATAAGGAGAATCAACGTCTAAGCGAAAATCGCTCATAAGGTGCAGGTGATCCCAAAGCTTATGATTGAAATCTTCCATATCACGCAAGTAAGGAAACAACTGTCCCATTACGGAAATAATTGCCTTGCAGCAACGAGC
>JBEIFO010000124.1:0-6327 GCA_040382375.1 Crocinitomicaceae bacterium | reverse complement strand
TCTGATTTTGGTTTTGAATGACCTGATTTTCATTCTTATTTACATCGCTGCTTTGCACTTGAGCTTGTGAGGCTGTGTCTGACGCAGGAACTAAAGCTGTTGCAGTCGGACAACCTTTTACATTTAAAGAAAACTTATATTCATCCACCGGAAGACATTTTTCTTCATCACAAGTTTGAAATTCGAAAGTTCCATTTAAAACGAAATCAGAGGTAGATAGCACATCTATCTTTCTCTTTATCAACAGTGAGTTTTTGTGCTGGCTCTGCATATCCCCAATTGCATCTTTAAAAACATGCGGATTCGGTTCAAGTATAGGTCCAAGTTTAAACTGCTTGGATTCATTTATTATTATATCTGATGGTATTGAAAAAGAACCTTCAGGAAGCTTATTTGAATTAATGTGCCAATTTTCTTTGATATTAATTTTAACAACAACAAAGGCCTCGCAGTCTTTTTGCTCGATTGTAATATTGGCCTTTACTATATCTTTCTGTTCAACAATCTGCGCCTGAGCATTCCAAGATGAAAACAAAATAACAAGGGTCGCAAAAATCTTTACTGATAAATTCTTCATACCTTCAAAAATAGTGAATTTTAAATTTACTTAGGTGAGGCGCATCACAAAAACCTTTTTGGCTGATGCTGCTAGCTTATAATCCTCCGAAATACACAATCCAATTACCGCAACAATCTCATCTTTACTCACTAAAACCGGATAATTCTTTTTCTCATTCATCGGAATCTTAGCTTGCACCAAGACATCACTCACCTTTTTCATTCCCTTCATTCCCAATGAACGAATTTTGTCTCCGGGCTCATATTCGCGAATCTCTAATGGAAAACGCAATTTGTCGGCATTCAGTTGCATAACCTTCGAATCTTTTTCAATTTCATATCCCTTTGCTGGAAGAATGTCAACTTCATATTTCGATTCGTCCAATGGCATGTCGCTCTGCAAAGCATGCAACACATAGTTGTCGCGATCGCGCGCAACTGCATACGTTGCATTTGAAACTTTTGCTCCGGTCTTCTGAAGTTTCAAAATTTCTTCAATTTCTCCGGTTGTGAATTCAAACAGGTTCAGCCATTCCCATAAAATTTGTCGCGGAGCATAATGGTTGTGCACAGCTTCAATTGAAAGCATTTCATTTTCTCCCTTCATGACTACATTCTGTTCTAGCCAATTTTGCAAACTTTCCTGAACAATGGAGTGCTGCTCTTCCCAGATTTCAATGCTGTTCGAAAGGGTTTGAAGAATATTCGGATTCAACTCTTCCAATATAGGAACGACCTTATTTCTGATTTTATTCCTTCCGTAAACGTTTGAACTGTTTGAAGCGTCTTCTCTCCATTTCAATTTTATTTCTTTCGCAAAACCTTCCAATTCTTTTTTCGAAAGGTCTAAAAGCGGACGCCATTTGTTTGAAGTATGACGCTTCATTCCGAGCAAGCCTTTCAATCCGCTTCCGCGAACCAAGTGTTGCAAAACGGTTTCCAGTTGGTCGTTCGCATGGTGCGCAAGAACAACGGTGGTGTATCCGAATTCATCTTGCAATTGTTGGAAGTAGGTGTAGCGAAAATCTCTAGCGCGCTCTTGCAAATTGTTTTTCGATTCTTTCCACAAATCGCCTGCTTGCGCGCAGTGAAAAGTGAGTTTGTTCTTTTTACAATAAGCCTTCACAAACTGTTCGTCTTTTTCAGAATCTTTCGCGCGAAGTTGGTAGTTCACATGCGCCACCGCGAATGGAATTTTAGCGCGAAGAAGCAATTCAGCCATAAGCATAGAGTCCATGCCTCCGCTTACTGCCACAAGCAATTGTGCTTCTTCGAAGGTTTGAAATTCTGTTTTTAAATCTTTAAGTAGTTTTTTCATGTTCAGTTAAATATGGAAAGGGTGGAAGCGGCTTTTAACAGACATTCGTCGTATTCCGCTTCCGCGTTCGAGGCATGTGTTATGGCGCTTCCCACTTTTATAGTTGTTTGTTTTTTTTCTTTGTTGTAAACTGCAGAACGAATAATAACATTGAAGTCGAAATTTCCATTCGGTTCAATAACCCCAAAGGTACCGCTGTAAAGTCCTCTGTCTAACATTTCAATTTTTTCCATGTGCTGAACGGCACTTATTTTCGGTGCTCCTGTCATGGATCCCATGGGAAACGTTGCCGCTAAGATTTCTGTGAATGTAATGTCGGAAGGAAGCTGCGCTTCTACCGTACTTACCAAATGATGAAGGGTTTTGAAGGTGTGAAGTTCGCACAATTCCGTAACCTGAACACTTGCTTTCTCTGCCAGGCGTGAAAGGTCGTTACGAACCAAGTCAACAATCATGATGTTTTCAGCTTGCTCTTTTTTACTTGCTCGAAGCCAGGTTTTGTTCTCTTCATCTTCAGTTGAATTCGCTCCTCTTTTGATGGTTCCTTTAATAGGTTGAGAAATAATTTTATTTCCTTTTTTCTGAATGAAACGTTCTGGCGAAGTGCACAGCAGCTGAAGATTATCTCCATTGAAATAAACCGTGTGCGGGGCTTCTGTAGCATTGTTCATTTTTGAAAAATGCGCGAAGGCTTCGTTCAACGAACCCTTTGCCTGTAGAGGCATACAGAAGTTTGTTTCGTAATAATCACCGCGCTGAATATCGCCCAAAATTCGCTCTATCTTTTCAATGTAACTTTCCTTGGTTTCGAGCATTTCGAACACAAGTTTTTCGTCAAGGGCCGAAGGTTCTATTTTTTTGTAGTTGGAAAGAAAATCTTCGATTACCGAACGTTCGTTCGGTTGTTCTTCGGTAAGGCAAATCCACATTCCGTTCTCTTCCTTCCAGATGTGTTCAGGTTCGAAGAAATAGACGAGTTCACTTCCGTCTGAACAACAATTCTCGTAAGCGTTTTTTTCAAAAAGTTTTTTCGCTTCGAACGAAAGATATCCGAAAACAGGAAGCGTTTTTCCCTTCAACCAAACATTCAATTTCCCTATTTCGGAAGCATTACTTTCGTTTAAGCTAAACGCACTTTTTCTTCCCCAAGCAAGGTAGGCCTGACGTTCGGGCGAATTTGGAGGAAGAAAAGTAAAGTGTTCGTTTTCCCAAAGCTGCATGGGTGCAAAGGTAATGCTTACTGACGCCTATTTGCGAGAAGAACAGGCGGTCCTCCGTCGAACGGATTTTCACCACGGCCAATACTGCGCGCATCAATACCCGCGGCTTTCATAACGGCGCGATCTCCGAATTTTTTTCTCATGTCATCCATGGCAGTGTACAAGCTAATTTGTTCTTCGTTGTCGTCGAACAAATTAATCTGGTATCCGCCCGAAACCAAATGGCTGAAGCGCACGCCAATGAGGCGAATGAGCACTCTTCGCGAGTAAAGTTTTTCGAAGAGTTCTAATATTTTCGGAATAAGAATGTGGTCTGCTGAAGTGTATGGAATGCGGCATTGCATGGTTTCCGTCTGAAAATCGGAATACCGTAATTTCACCGTAACGCAAGAAGTTAGTTTTTCGCCTTTGCGTAATTGGAACGCTAAGTTTTCGGTCATGGCAATTAAGAGTCCGCGCAGCTTGTGCACGTCTATGGTGTCTTGATCAAATGTTCTTTCCGTTGAAATGGATTTCCTTTCTTGGAAAGGCACAACAGGTGAGGGGTCTATGGCATTGGCTTTTTTCCAGATGCTCGCCCCGTTTTCTCCGAGGGCCTTCGACATAACGTCTAATGGCATTTCCTGAAGGGTATGTATTTTTCGAATGCCTAGATTAACGAGAAGCTGATGTGTTTTTTCTCCAACCATAGGAATCTTCCGAATGGAAAGCGGAGCAAGGAACGGCTTCTCTGTTCCGGTTTCAATTCGAATCTGGTTGTTGGGTTTGGCTTCACCCGTGGCCACTTTAGAAACAGTTTTACTGGAAGATAAACCGAAGGAAATCGGAAGCCCTATTTCTTTTCCGATTTTCTGTCTAAGTTCTCCGGCGAACTGATAGCACCCGAAAAAACGATCGAGCCCCGTGAGGTCGCAGTAGAATTCGTCTATGGAAGTCTTTTCGAAGAGAGGAACTGCTTCGCGAACCATTTCGCTTACGAGGTCTGAATACTTGAGGTAATTGTACGAGTTTCCTTTGATGACCACGGCTTCTGGACAGAGCTTTCGAGCCATGTGCATGGGCATGGCAGAATGCACTCCGAATTTTCGCGCTTCGTAGCTGCACGAGGCCACTACGCCGCGGTCGCTGGTTCCGCCAATAAGAACAGGTCTGTTGTTGAGACGGCTGTCCAATAAACGCTCAACCGACACGAAAAAGGTGTCGAGATCCATATGTAGAATTGAGCGTTCAGATGACATAAAGCAAACTTATCTCGTGGAAGCACAAGATTTGAAATTGTTAAAAAATGTTTTGTGATGAAGGGGAAGAGTTATTTTTTTCTCTTTCCGGTTTGGTCTGTATCGTCCTCGTCTTCGTCGTCGGTGATACCGTCATCCTCATCATCTGTAATGTCTGAACCACCCTCAGAATTGCGGTTGTTGTTCGAAACAGATGAGTTCGTTGGAATGTCGTTGTTTGTGTTAACCTCAGTGCCATCAACGATTTCAGAACGCTCGGTTCCAACGGAAGTAACTTCTTCCATCCAAACAGATTTGGTGCATGAGGCGAATGCCAATGCAACAAAAAATAGGAGCGTTATGTAATTGAGTTTTTTCATAGTGGACCGAAGTCTATACAAATATAACGAAAACTCTTAAAAAGTGTTGCCCTGAGCGAAAATTTCTTGGAAATCTTTCGGGAAGAGAATGTTTACGCGCGTTCCCGATTCGCCCGATTCCGATTTCCAGTCTTCCGGACCTTTTAATTCAATGTGTTTTCCGGTCATTTGTTCAATAAGTTCAATGCGGCTTCGTGTAATTTCCATTCCTTTCGAAATATGCGCGTCACTGTTTGTTTTGCGCGCTTGACTTTCAGCTAAACCAATACCGTTATCTTCAATTCGAATTTCTAAGCAATCGTTTTTCAATCCGAAAAATACATTCAGCAATCCTCCAGAATCTTTCGGAAGCAGACCGTGCCAAATGGAATTTTCCAAAAAGGGTTGAATGAGCATGGCTGGAATCTTAACCTGACGAAGAACTTCGGGCGCGTCGAGTTGAATGTGGTACTTGAACTTATCTGGGAAGCGCATGCTTTCCAACTTCAAGTACAATTCCAACCGCTCTATTTCTTCCGAGAGCGGTGCGAAGTTTTCTTGCGAGCTGTCTAGATTCTTTCGAATCAGTTTCGCGAAGTCTGTGAGGTACTGATTCGCTGCAAGTCTATCCTGGCGGTTGATGTAGTATTGAATGGAATTCAAAGCGTTGAAAATGAAATGACGATTCATGCTTGAATTCATGCTCTGTTGTTCAAGCATGAGCAGCTTCGCTTTCATTTCAGATTGTTCTGCTAAATGTTTGTTGCGAATGTTTCTTCTTCTTGAGCGAGAGATGAGAACGACAACACCAACAAGAAAAATGAATTCGAGAAGAATAACCCACCACATCAAATACCACGGTGGTAAGATTCGAAATTGCCAAGTTACCTCTTCGCTCCATGGTCCGCTTTCTCCGCAACGCGCACGAATATGAAACGTGTAATTACCAGAAGGAAGATTGTTGAAGTTCACTTGCGAAAAGGAAGTAGGGCTGCTCCATGTGCTGTCTAATCCTTCCAACCAATAACTGAATTCTAATCTTTCAGGATAAGTGGTACTTGAAGCGTCGAAGAAAAACGTAAATGAATTTTGTCTGTAATTGAATTCAAGTCCATTCGGAAAAGATTTGCCGTTCCAAGTCCCAGAAGTAAGCGCCATCCAATCGATGCTTTCAAGATTCGATTGAATGTTGGTGAGGTGAACAAGGGGAGTTGGAATGTTGAATTTAGCGTCAATAGCGCTCAATTCAATTTGCATAACTCCGTTTGGTGTGCCCACCCATACTGTGTTTTGAAGATCAACGAAGACAGCGTTCAAGTTTGTTTCAAGGCTAATGAGCCCATCTGATTCATTCAAGTGAATCTTACGCTCACCGAGTTCGCCAGACTGATTCAGCTCCCAAATGAAAATACCATTCAGCGTTCCAATCCATAATTTATTTTGAATCACTTTCAAAAAATTCACGGTATTACCTCCTGGTTCTTTCGAAATGTTTACACGAACAAAACCGTTTTCATTTCCTTTGTAAAGTCCCGATTGTGGTCCTGCGATGCTCTCTCCATTTGGCAATTCCGCTATGCTGTATGCACTTGCGTCTTGAAGACCTTGCGCCTCGCCGAAATTTGTGAATGTGTTGTTGTGGAAGAGCGAAATTC
>JBEIFO010000123.1:0-6361 GCA_040382375.1 Crocinitomicaceae bacterium | reverse complement strand
CTTGAATTGCGACACTATCTATTGCGGCTCTCCGGCGGGTGCTAATGATTCGTATTTGAAAGGCACAGTTCAAGTTGCCGAACTGTATTCAGACGCCTACGGAATTATTCATGCTGAATCGTTGAATGCGAATCAGGTATACATTTATAACGCATCACTTCAACCGATATATGCAAATGCAACAAGTTATGCTTTTGTGCGAATTGATGATTCTGGAAATGTTGTGCTGAAGCAAACTCCAGCCTTGTATGATCTCGTTCGTAACGGAAGCGGCGAGTTAATTTTTGAGTAAATCAGCAATGTGCTGAGGGGCTTTGCAAGGACGCCCGGTTGCTTTGTCTACAAACACCAATTCTACTTCTGCTGTATTCAATAAAGTTTCGTCGCGATACGTTTCGAAAGAGAACAAAATTCGTGTTCCACTGAACTGTGTTATTCGTGTTTGAATTTCAACGAGATCGTCGTAATGCGCAGGAGCTTTATAATGTATGTTGAAGGTTCGAACGGGAAGAAGAATTCCTTCGTCTTCAAGGTCTTTGTACACTACTCCTAATTCTCTGAGAGCCTCTACCCTAGCCACTTCGAAATAAGCCGCGTAATGACCGTAATACAAGTAACCCATGCGGTCGGTTTCTGAATACCTTACCGTAAATTTGGAATGAAAGAATCGCTCTTTAATTTTCATAACAACAAAGAAATTGTTTAATCATCTTGCATTTATTTTCATTCACAAATTCTTTGAACAATCTTTCAAACAAAGTGCTTTGTTTTGATACGCCAAAAATTTTCATAAGTCAATAGGCAAATGAGTTTTTTTTTCACTTTTTTTACATTTCTTTTGTAGTCCGAGAAACACGAAGCATATTTGTTGTTTACCGGCACCTAAACAGACGATTAACCCTTTTTATATTCAGCAGTATTATGACTAATGATTTCAATCAAGTTTGGCAAAATTGTATAAATATCATAAAAGACAATGTAAGTCCGCAAGGATTCAAAACTTGGTTCGAACCGATTAAACCCGTTAAACTTGAAAACAAAGTTTTAACGATACAAGTCCCTTCACAGTTTTTCTACGAGTGGTTGGAAGAGCACTATGTGACTCTTTTGAAAAAGATCATTCGCAAAGAATTAGGAACTGAGGGAAGATTGGAATATTCCATCATCATGGAAAACAATCAGGCTTCGAACGCTCCTTATACCATTAAAGTTCCAACAAGCAATCGCAAAGCGGTTAAAAACGCTCCTGTTGCTATGCCGTTGGATTTGGGTGATGTTCCAATTAAGAATCCGTTTATCATTCCTGGTCTTCGTAAGCTGAACATCGATTCTAACTTAAATCCGAATTACTCTTTCGAGAATTTCGTGGAAGGCGATTGCAACCGTTTGGCTCGCAGTGCAGGTTATGCTGTAGCCAACAAACCAGGTGGAACTGCTTTCAACCCATTGTTGGTTTATGGAAGCACGGGATACGGTAAGTCTCACTTGGCTCACGCTATTGGATTAGAGATTAAGAACAAGTATCCAGAGAAAACAGTGTTGTATGTAAACAGTGAAACGTTTACGCACCAATTCATTGACGCTGTTAAGAACGGAACCATTAACGACTTTTCGCACTTCTATCAGATGATGGATGTGTTAATCATAGACGACGTTCATTTCTTCGCAGGAAAAGAGAAGACGCAGGATGTATTCTTCCACATCTTCAATCACCTTCACCAAACAGGTAAGCAAATCATTTTAACAAGTGACAAGCCACCGGTTGAGTTGCAGGGCATGGAGCAACGTTTGTTGTCTCGCTTCAAGTGGGGATTGAGTGCAGATTTGCAATGTCCATCTTTGGAAACGCGTATTGCTATTCTTCGCAAGAAGATGTATGCAGACGGAATTGATCTTCCAGACGAAGTTGTTGAGTACTTGGCGTACAGCATCACTACGAACATTCGTGAGCTTGAAGGCGCTTTGATTTCCTTGATTGCTCAATCTTCATTGAACAAGAAAGCGATTACGCTTGATCTTGCGAAGCAGATGATTGATAAGTTCGTGAAGAACACGGCGCGTGAGGTTAGCATTGATTACATTCAGAAAGTTGTTTGCGATTACTTCGACTTACCTATTGAGTTGTTGAAGAGTAAGACGCGTAAGCGCGAGATTGTTCAGGCGCGTCAGATTGCGATGTATTTCGCGAAGAAGATGACGAAGAGCAGTTTGGCAAGTATTGGTGCTCATTGCGGCGGAAAAGACCACGCAACTGTATTGCACGCTTGTCGCACAGTTAACAACTTACAAGAAACCGACAAACACTTCAGAAAATATCTTGAAGATTTAGAGAAAAAATTAAGCATTGCTTAAATCGCTTTTCCCTTGGAGCTTTCACGTAGTGAACCTTTCGCAAGAATCTTTCACGAAGTGAATCTTTCCACCGGAATAATTACCTAAACAACAGGGAAGCCGCTTTCGAGCGGCTTTTTTGTTTCTTGAAGTCGCAATTTGCGACTTCATTATAAAATTATCCCCCACCACTTCCAGCGGGAGCATTTCGGATGCCGCTCGCAGAGCGAGCTCAAAGCAACGCAGTTCCAATTACGCAGTAGGAATTATGAAATAGGAATTACGCAGTAGGAATAAATCCGAAGGATTTCCAATAACGCAATTAAAGGTTCCAATTACGAAGTAGGCATAAAATCTTCCATTTTCCAATTACGAAGTTCAAACTAGCAGTCCGGCAGAAGCAATTCCCAACAACACCATCACAAACTTTTTCCAGTTGAACGAATGACCTTCTTCGCTTTCGAAAAGGATAATGGTGGAGACGTGAAGCAAGATTCCGATTAACACGCCAATCATTGCCGTGTACCACCAACCATCAACATCCCAGCCTTGAGAGTCGACGAACAAGTGAAACGCTGCGCCAAGCGGAGCAATGCATGCGAATAGAATAAGTAAGAACCAAGCCTTCGCTTTCTTCACACCAGCATGCAAAAACAAAGAGGCCAAAACAAAGGCTTCGGTAATCTTGTGCATGGAAATTCCCAACAACAACGGATTGTTGTGATCGTGATGCTCGTGTCCGTGAGCGGCGGCGGTAACGTCTTCCGCATGGACGTGCGCATCTGCGCCAAACGGCATGCCTTCAATGAACGCGTGAATCCACAACGAAGCCATGACCAAGAACAAGAAAGATCCCGAAATGTGATCGTGCGTATGCGCATGTCCGTGCTCTACTCCGTGAGAGAAAAAGTCTAAAATAACTTGAAGTAAAAATCCAGCTATGACAAACCAACCCGCATATTCCCAGTCTGAATGATACAATTCAGGAAACAAATGCAACACCGTTAAACCCAACAAATACGCAGCACTGAAAGATAAAAGCAATTTCAACCATTGGTTGTTTTTCATCTTCCATAAAAGTGCCAATGCCCCTCCTAACATAGACGCGCCAAACAGCGACAATACCGAAAACCAAAATGAACTTTCCATTACTTCGAACAAATAATAATACAACGATCCGAGTTCGCTAAGTCAAACGACCCCAACTCATAATCTCCGTATGTGTTTATATTTTTAAATCCTATTACTTCAAACATTTCAACCAACTGCTCCTTCGAAAACAACGCTACCGATTCTTGAAAATCCATGCGCGCAGCCTCTTTTTGAATACGAATGTGTTTAATTACGCGGTTGTTGGTGATTTCTTTCGTTATGTGAAACTCAGCGCCGTCCTTCACCACCTTGCGGTCTTCAGAGCCGGCAGCACGAACTTTTTCAGCATTGAAAAAATCGAATACAAAAACTCCGTTGTCTTTCAAATGCTCGTAAATACGCTGAAGCATTTCAATGTGCTCTTCGGTTGTTTCAAAATATCCGAAGCTCGTGAACAGATTTACCACACAATCGAAGCGCTCGTGCATCTCGAAATTACGCGCATCGGCATAATGAAAATGAGCATTCGATAAATTCCGCGCCTTCGCCTCTTCTAAACTCTTCTCACTAATATCAATACCAACTACATTGCAATTCTTTTCGTTAAATACTTCACTATGTCTTCCGTTGCCACAACAAACGTCTAGAACATTAGCCCCCACAGGTAAATTCAATTCTTGAATCAACTTCAACACAAACGCCCGTGCTTCTTCTCCTGTTCTGTGTGCGTACAATTCGCGGTAAAAGGGAGAATCGAACCACGACGCAAACCACTCTTGAGTATTCTGCATAACAAATTTTCGTAAACAAATATACTCGCTTAATTTTGCTTCGAAGAATTTTCTATCTTGCACCTATGAATTCAATCGTCCGTGAAGCTTCGCCTAAATCTCCTCATGTGCATTTCAATGCCGTTGGAGGTATTTTAGAATTGAAAGGAAGGTCTATTCCTGAAAACGCATTAGACTTCTACAAACCGCTCATTGAGTGGATGGGCGAATGGGTGAAATCTTCACCAGCTAAAACAGAATTTCATGTTCATTTGGAATACTTCAACACGAGTAGTTCGAAATGCTTGCTCGATCTTTTCCGCAAACTAGAACCACTTGGAGATAACGCAACGGTGCTTTGGCATTACGAAGCAGACGATGAAGACATGCTTGAAGCCGGAGAAGATTACGAAGCCATCTTATCTGTTCCTTTCCGAATGGTTAAGGTGTAAAGCTTCGCTATCTTATTCAATCCGTCGAACACCAACAAGAACGTAAGCGCCACAGTCATTAACCAAATGACAATCGTGTTCGCGCCTGGCGTATTCACATAATTCCCACTCTCCTTTCCTCCTATCCACTTCTTCGGTGCGTAGAAATGCGATTTTAAAAATGCAGTTCCTTTATTCGGAATGAAATATATCGGTGTTGCTTTTCTAATCAAGGCGTTTTCCGTCACGACAATTTTCTTGACGTCGTTCTTCGCAGTGACAGACTCTTCCAACGATTCGTTGAAATAATTGTCTAAGTCTTGCTGATATTGCTTCTGCTTCTCTTCCGTGTCGCGCAAGGAAGACAACCACTGCTCTTTCGCGTCGCTCAAGTTGTTGTAGCGGTCTATGAGTGCCGACTCGTAAATACCCAATGCACCCAAAACTGTATCTCTCGCCCCTATCCCATTCGATTCAATTTGTTGCAACGCCCAATTGAGTTCAGCAGTGCTTTCGGCGCGTTTCGCAAATTCATTCTTCATCAATTCAACCGAAGTGGTGTTGTTCGGCTTGTCCCAATTGTTCAGTTGGTTGCGCATTTCAGCCACCCAAAAATCTTTTTCCCAAGTCAACGATTTCAATTGAACATCGGTGTCGAACACGCGTGAAGTGAAGTCGTTGTTGCAGTATTGCTCTACTGCCAAAGCCTCGTAGGCCCAGCGACTGGCCATGGCATTTCCAACCCAAGACACTTCGCCTTCGGTAACCATTGACTTGTGTAGGCGATCGAATCTTACGATAACGCCGCTGAACAACAACTGCGGAATAATGAGAATTGGAATTAGAATGTAGATCACCTTCGCGCTGTTGAACGTGGCGCTAATGTTCAGCCCTAACACATTCGCAAAGCACGCGGTGCTGAACAAGATGATCCAGAACGGCCAGAACATGCTTTGAATTTCCAGTATTGAATTTCCAATTAAAACATAAGACGCTGTTTGAATGGCAGAGATTAAAAACATGAGTCCCAACTTCGAAAACAGATAACTGTTCTTATTCAGGTTCAGGTATTTCTCTCGCTTCAGAATCTTCTTGTCCTTAATAATTTCTTCCGCGCTCACGGTTAATCCCATGAACAACGCCACCACCACAGTGATGAATAAATATTGTGGAAGGTTTACGTTTTCGCGGAAAACGTAATTGTCTTTTTCAGAATACTTAATGAACCAACTGAGCACGAACGCCAACAACGGCGCTTCCAGCAGGTTCACGATGAGGTATTGCTTATTGGTAATTTTCCCTAACACGTCGCGCCAGAAGAACACCTGGAATTGCTTCAGTGCATTTGGAAGATTGCTTCCCAACAACTTCTTCTCTGACTCGGTGTTCTGCGCCTCTTCTTTAATACGCGTGTCTTGTTCAGGCGCGCACATGATGTTGTAGAAGTTGTTCCACTCTTGCGGAGTAATGCGTCGCTGCTGCGTTTCATTTCCGTAATCATCTAGCACCTTCGCTTCAATAATGTTGAAGAGCTGTTCCGGATTTACATTCCCGCAATGCGAACACCGACTCTCGTCTATGTTCACCTGATTCACCAATTTCTTGAAGTAGAAAATGCTATCGATCGGATTGCCGTAATAGATGGGCATTCCGCCTTGATCTAACAAAAGCAATTGATCGAACAGGTTGAAGATATCACTGCTCGGCTGATGAATAACCACGAAGATGAGCTTACCG
>JBEIFO010000122.1:0-6408 GCA_040382375.1 Crocinitomicaceae bacterium | reverse complement strand
GTTGAATTTCTTTGCTACGAGTTGCGCATATTTTCGTTCGTCGAAGGCCTCTTCTTCAAAAGAAATCTGAAACGTATTTATTTTTTCACTTCGAACTTCACTCATTAACCCAACAAGCAATGAGGAGTCAATTCCGCCGCTCAGAAATGCACCGAATGGAACGTCAGCGCGCATGTGTTGCATCACAGATTCACGCATGGTTGAACGAAGTAATTCTTGCGAACTCTTTTTGTCTGTTAACTCGTAAGATGTATCATCTAAAAGTCGGTAATAGCAATGTTTGGTTGTTTGGTTTTTCGTGAAATGCAAGTAATGTCCAGCTTCTAGTAATTGAACATTTTCAATGAGTGTATTCGGTGCGCATACCGTCTGCGTTTCAATATATTCTTCAAGCCCACTGCGATTGAGTATTCGAGGTATTGAATCTGAGGCAAGCAAAGCTCGTACCTCGGAGGCGACAAAGAAACCTTCTTTTTGAATGGAGTAATACAACGGTTTCATGCCGTATCTATCACGGACAACAAACGTTTCGTTGGTTGGAATGTGATGAAGAACAAACGCGAACATACCCTTCAACTTGGAAAGAGCCCCTGTTCCATATTTCTGAAAAAGTTCGAGTATAACTTCGGTGTCACTTTCCGTCTGAAAAGAGACCCCCTGAAGATCATTCGCTTTCAATTCAACATAATTGTAAATCTCTCCGTTGAATGCAATCACCCAATTTTTGTTGGAAGAAAGCATGGGCTGATTAGCGGAATTTTCAGTATCAATAATAGACAAACGTCTATGACCTAAACCTATATTTTGATTCGTATAAATGCCATCGGCATCTGGTCCGCGATGGGTCAGAGCGGTGTTCATGCGAAGAAGTGCCTCCCGAACGTGAAGCTTTTCTTTCGGATGAATAATGGCACTTATTCCGCACATGATTGCTTGAGCATTTTAGTGAACTGATTTACCCAATAATCGGAAGAAAATTTCAAAGCTATTTCGGAACTCTTTTTCCCCATAGTTTGGAGTTCATCCTGTGTGGAATGAAATATTTCTAAAAGAATCTTTTTCAATTCAGAAGAAGAATTTGGATCGAATGAAAAACCATTTTTCCCTTCTTCTAATAAATCATGCGACGCGCCAACGTGCGTTGAAAGTAAAAGGGGCTTGCCGAGAGAAGCCATTTCATGCACAACCACTCCCCAAGGCTCATATAGGCTCGGAAGCACGAATGCCGAAGCATTGGCAAGTTTTTCACTAAGTTCTTTCGGCTGAATGAACCCGTGATGAACAATGGCTTCGTTTTCAATTCGTGAAGAAAACAATTCTCCTGTTCCAGCCATGTTCAATTTCCAACCCGAACGTTCATTCGGTGGTATAGACAGAAAAGTTTCACAAAGAAAGTTGATGTTTTTAATTGGAATATATCTAGCGATGCACCAGAGCTCTCTGCTTTCACTCAGTGCTTTTTGTTGAAGTCGGAAAACATCTTCGCATGTGTAAAAACCGGCCAAAATGTTTTTGAAGGAAAAGCCTAATTTTCGCGCTGTTTTCATTTGTGCATTTCCTGGAATGAATGCGAAATGAAACAACTTTTTATATTTCAATTTGAAATAAAAACTTCCCAATATAAATTTCAAATTGTTTTGCCAAATGGTATCGAAAGCCAATGCTGCGGGCTTGTTCAAAGTCTTTATCCATTCAATGTATTTGCTGTCACTCCAACCGCTACATAAAACGAATGTTGGGTTGAATAGAGAAATTGTGTTCAGATCAATCTCCGATTTAGACGCAAGTTGAATGGCAGAATTGATTTGAAAATGGAAAGGCGCCTCGGGATTAATGGGATAATGCACCACTAGCAACTCATGCTGAATGGCGAGCTTATTCAAACACTCCACGGTATATCCGGCTAATTCTCTATATAGAATTAAAATTTTCATGAGGCAGCTTCGAGCTTGGCTTTTGCTTCTTCCTGGGCGGCGAGTTCAATCTTATTGTCCTTCGCTAAATAGAAATACATCCACAAGAAAAATGGGAATCCGTTCAGGAAATAGTGACCTTGCCTTGCGAGGTAGAGTATGATAATCAGTGCAATTCCATTCGACATGACCCAATGTTCTTCTGAAGCCGCCCGTTGTTTGAAAATCCAACATTTGAATAGAATGAAAAACATGACAAACAACCCGTAGATACCTGTTTCAGACATGAGACGAAGAGCCATAGAATTTGCATCCATCTTATTGAACTCAATGTCTACTGCTCCTGTTAGATTGGTCAGGGAGTATTTATCGAATGCAATGGGGTGAGAGCCGAGACCCGTTCCGAAAAGCGGATGGCGCTTGAAGTTTTCAAGCGCGATTTGATAGTTGTTGTACAATACGAAACTCGAACCGTGAATATCGTAACTCTTGTAGTTCTTCGTTTCAAACATCGTGAATGTCCCGTCCCATCGATCCGTAAATTCCGGTACGTTCTTGTAGGCATAATCGAAAGAAAAAATAAATAGAGGTACGAAAATGATCGAGTATTTTACAACGCCTAGATTCAAAAGAAAAAGTACAATAGCCACGAAAATACCTATGATACCCAGACTTGAATAGGTAAGCAAGAAGGCTACAATAATTACCAAACTTTGCCAACGGTTAATAAAAAGTGTTCGACGCGCGATGGTATTGTATAACGAAACGAAAAATGCTGGCGAAATTACTGCTGCGAAATAAGAAGGCTCAGAGAAAACAGAATTCAATCGCAACCCAATTCCTCCTTCAGTTAAACTCCATTTGTTAAATATCCAGTTGTAGTTGTATCCAGGTGTGAAACCAACGAAATACGAAATCAATTGGAAAATCCCGATGAACGAGACTATGAGAGAGCCTGCCATGTAGTATTTGAAAAGCTCTTTCAGCTTGAAGTCGAAAACCTGAATAACATAGTGGTAGAAGAGGACAGATGCGAAAAATCCAATGAATATTTTAGTAAACATGGTGGACGTGTTTTGTCCTGTAGCAACATAAACAATTCCTGAAATGAGCAGCGGAAAAAACAAAAGAACGGGCCAACGAGGGAGGCCGAATTTCGTGAAGAAGATGGGGAAAAAGATAACGAAGGCCAAGTAACTTACGTAGGCTTCGAAAGGTTCTTTAAAAAAAACGTACGACGAAATGAAGATGGAAATGAAAATGGAAATAACTGTAAACCATCTAAACATCTTCTTGTGCGTTTTCGGTCGTTAGTTTGGGTTGTGCATATTTATCTTTCAGACGAATGAACGCCTTTTCAAAAATATGATAACTTAACGAAGATACGGCCACGGTAAGTAAGAATGAAATACCATAAAGTAGCAAGTGTTGAGGTGTTGTAATGTCATTGTTTAAGCAAACATACTTGTCAAGCGTGTGTATGGTGAATACGATGCACATGACATGAAACATATAAAATCCGTAGGATATTCTGCCCAGATATTGCAAAACGGGATTTTCAAATCGGAGAATTGAGTTCTGGTTGCCAGCCACGTTCAGAATAATGACCAAAAAAGATATGGAAAAAAGCAAGTGAAGAATATCTTCTAAGGCATTAGGGATGAAATAAATGAGAATGGGAATCATGACTACCGACGTAATCTGTGATACTGGTTTATAGATAATGCGAAGTAATTGTTCTTTTTTATTGAAAAGCAAATACGCACCCAAGCCCCCTAAAGCCATGCATTCAAGTTTGGACATGGCAAGAAATTTCTTGAGAACCACGAGAGCATCAAGTTTTACAAAAGGAGCAGAAAGAAGTATTAATCCTTTTAAGGCGATGATAGTTCCTGCTATCCAAAGAATGGATTTGAGTACATTTTTACTTTTTCTTATGAGCAAAGGCCATAAGAGATAGAACTGTTCTTCCACCCCAATTGACCAGGATTGGCCAATGTTTGGCACAGCAGTGGTATAGATGGCAAACGCTAGATTTGGCATGAAGAAAGCGTATAGCAACAGATTTCCCCAAAAATTCTGCTGAAAGAAAACGTCTTGACCGGGAACTGCGAAAACATCGAGGTAAGGAAGTACGAAAAATCCGAGAATAAAAATTAAATAATACAGCGGCCAAATGCGGAAGGCTCTCCGTAAATAAAATTTTCCAATAGCTATGGAGTTGTTCGATTCTTTTTCCTTTAAAAGTAAATACGTGATAAGAAATCCACTCAGAACGAAAAAGAAGACAACACCCAATGCGCTGCTATATGCAATTAGCGGTGATATCGGATCAATTTCCTTCGACATCACCGATTGAAAAACAGTAAACTTGGTTATTCTTTCTTCAGGATCAATCCAATGAGTTCCAAAACCAGTGAATTTTTTAATTAATTCAACATGAGTGAAGAAGACCGCCAACGCAGCGAAAAAACGCAAACTATCAAGACCTTTGAAATGCTCCCTCTTCACTAAATTAAACTTTGCAGTGAAATTAAGGCTTTTCAACCACTCGCTGAAAATTTTCTATGGTTTGCGAGATTATTTGTGACCAAGTAAAGTTTGCGCGAATTTTATTTATTGATTTGGACGAACGTTCAAGAACAGCTTCAATTTCGAGCAATTTAGCAGCCTCTATATTCACACGGATGGCTTCAACACTCTTCGGTTCAAAGAGAAATCCATTGCTGTTGTCTACAAGTTCTTCAACTGCACCAACCCTAGTGGCTATGGGAATAAGCCCTCGGCTCATGGCTTCTAAAATTACATTGGGCATTCCTTCTGAATGTGAAGGAGCAATGAGAAAAGTATGCTCGTCAAAAATTTCATTCAATGCATTTACGTCTTTCACCTCACCGTAATAACGAACATTCGCACGATTCAATTTTTTCGAAGAAGGAATTGCTCCGACAAATGAAATTTCTAATTCGGGCATGGATGCAACTACCTGCATAAGTTCTTCAATTCCCTTTCTTCTTTCATACCGACCAACAAAAAGAAATTTTGAATTCACTGGAAGGTTTCTTTTCTCGAGCAAGGTGTTGTCGCTAACAGCACCGGGAATAACTAATACTTTTGATTGAGGAATTCCAATACCATTCAAAAGTGAGGTGATTTTACCCCCATAAGAGATGCAGTAATCTGCTTGATTTAAGTTCCATTTCGTAGGCGACTTCAATAAATACGCTTTCAATCTTTCTCGGAAAGATGCAGGTTCTTGGAACATTTCCAATCCGTGAAAATTCACCAATATTGGACCTGTTTTGATGATGCCTTTTTTCCGCTGTTGCAATAAATCCCATCCGCTAAATCCCTTCACGTAAATTAGATCGAACTGTGGAAATTTGTCTTTTAGCAGAGATGTTATTGCAAGAGAATATTGATAAGATTCTTTGATGTAATGTCCTGGCATTCCGTTAGATTCAGGAAATCTAAGCGTATGCAGGATTAAGTGTTTTGAATTTTCGAAGAGTTCGTTCACCTCTTCTTTTTTAGGAAGTGAGCTTTTTCCGTAGACGCAATGAACGAGCGTTACCTCGTGCTCAAGCTTCAGCAATTCATTACACAAATTGAAACTGTGACGCTGCATGCCGCCAGTGACGTAGGGTGCAATGCCGTCGGTAAGCAGACAGATCTTCATTTGAGCGAATGGAGTTGATTCAAAATATTTCTTGCGTTTGCGCTCCAGGTGTGATTCGCAGTTATTTTATGCTGAAAGGCTTTAGCCTTTTCTTTCAATTCATTCAAATTAGAAACAGCTAGGTCCAATGCTTTTTGAAAATCACGTTCGTTATTTTCAAAAAGCACCCCATCTGATTCAGCCATAACATCACTTACGCCGGCTTCGTTTACTGCCAAAACAATTTTTCCAAGCGCTCCGTATTCAAACAATTTCACTGGTGAACAATACCACTCGGTATTCGGAAGAGTAACCACATCCATGGCTGTTATGTAATTGTAGACGTCTTCTTTTGGAACCGATCCGGTAAAATGAACCCTTGAAGAAATTCCAAGTGTTTGCGTTAGTTCTTTCAATTTAGGAATGAGGTAGCCGTCTCCAACAATGAGCAGAGCGACATTGGAATTGTTCAAATTTGAAACGGCTTGAATCAGCTTGTCAACGCCGTGATAGGGGAAAATAGATCCGACAAAACCAATCACTGTCTTATTCGTTAAGTCTAATGCTTTTCTAATTTCTTCAACGCGTGAATCCGTGATCTGAATTTCTGCTTTGTCAATGCCATTGGGAACTACGAGACATTGACCTGGATTGATATCGTAATTTTTAACTATGTGTTTTTGAAGTGAACTCGTGATGGGTGCAACAAGATTGACCGATTGTAACAAGTGCTTCAATTTCTTTTTGCCAACGAATGCAATGAAGGAAGATGCGTTTTCAAATTCTTTTACTTCTTCCTCGAACGGAGCATTAATTTCTACAATGTGTTTTATTTTG
>JBEIFO010000121.1:0-6408 GCA_040382375.1 Crocinitomicaceae bacterium | reverse complement strand
TGTATTGTGGCCATAGAACCTTCAACAGGAGAAATATTAGCCTTGGTTTCTGCCCCAACTTTTGACCCCAACTTGTTGGTAGGAAGGGCGCGCGGACAAAATTTTGCGGCGCTTGCGAAAGACCCTTTGAAGCCTTTGTTTAACAGAGCCACTCAGGCACAATATAGACCCGGCTCGATATTCAAATTAGCGCAATCTCTTACCGCATTGCAATTGGGCTCTATTACGAAAGAAACTAGAATTGCATGTAACAGAAGTATAATTGGTTGCCACGGGCCACATAGTATGGACGATCTGGAGATGGCAATTGTTCACTCTTGCAATCCTTATTTCAGAGGTGTCCTTCAGCGTGTAGTTGAAGCGAATAGAGATCCGAACAACAGGGCAAACGACGCGGCAATGGGTCTAGCTATTTGGAACGAGCAAATACGAAAATTGGGATTCGGATCCAATCTAGGAAGTGATTTGCCCGGCATGAAAAAGGGAAATGTCCCAAGCCCTGAATATTACAACAAGAAGTACGGCGTTGGTGGCTGGAATTTTTCTACCATTTATTCCATTGCTATTGGTGAAGGAGAGCTACTCATTAATCCCGTTCAAATGTGCAACCTGGCTTGCATTATTGCGAACAGAGGATTCTACGTCCCACCCCACACTGTAAGACAAATAGGAAGAGGCGGCTCTGCACGTACCGAATATGTTACTCGTATTGATGTAGGCGTGAAACCTGATTATTTCGAGACGGTCGTAAACGCTATGGAGAAAGTGGTTGGACCAGGCGGAACAGCGAACAGTATAAAACTTTCGGATATTGTTATTTGTGGAAAGACTGGTACCGTTCAAAACGAACCACGCGAAGACCACAGTGTATTTGTTTGTTTTGCTCCAAAGGAAAACCCGAAAATTGCCTTGGCGGTTTATGTTGAATATGCTGGTTTTGGAGGCACTTGGGCGGCACCTATTTCAAGTCTGATGATAGAGAAATTCTTGAAAGGAGGTACGACCAATACTGCAAGAGAGGAGCAAATGATGAACGCGAAAATTTTAAATTAATGGTGGCGACGGGGAAACAGAATCTACAACTTGATTGGGGCACGATTGCGCTCTATGGCACGTTGGTTCTGTTCGGCTGGATGACTATTTACAGCGCGGCATACAACCCCCTTCTTCCCAGTCCGTTTACCTTTTCCGAAGAGTATGGCAAGCAGCTGGTTTGGATTGGTGCATGTATATTTTTAATTGTGGTAATTCTTTATCTCGACGCTGAAGTCTTTAACAAGTTAGCAGTTTACATATACCTCTTCTTTGTTCTTTTATTGATGTTGGTATTGGTAATTGGAAAGGAAGTGAACGGGGCAAAGGCGTGGTTTGGTATTGGTGATTTTGGTATTCAACCGAGTGAATTTTCTAAGATTGGTGTAGGATTGTTTCTATCGAAATTTATTTCCAGTTCTGGATTGCAGTTAAAAAACTTGCGCATGCGTATTCAAGCGTTTGCGATTATTGGACTTCCCGCCTTTTTAATTTTACTTCAACCCGACGTGGGTTCGTTGTTGACTTTTCTAGCGTTTATTTTAGTTATGTATCGTGAAGGCATGTCGGGCAATGTGCTTATTGCCGGATTCGCAAGTGTGGTTATTGGAACACTGAGTATTGTTATTGGTGCAGGGCGAACGACCTATCCTTATTTCGGAGAGATGAGTTCTATTTGGACGTTTATTATTTCTCTTTTCGGCTTGGCCATACTTGCTTTGATTTTCGTTCGGAACTTTGTTGTTCCGCGATCGAGAAGAATGCTTTATTCGGTTACCGTTATATCGTTAGTCTTAGCTTCGAGTCTTGCGTTTTCCATTAATTATATTGTAGACAACGTGCTTGAAAAGCACCACAAAGAACGAATTTATGTAATGCTTTCCTTGCCGGTTGAGCGCGAAGACGCAACCTACAATTCGGAGATGGCGAAAATTACTGTGGGCTCAGGAGGGCTGTTTGGAAGAGGTTTTCACCAAGGGCCAATGACACAGAATAACTATGTTCCTGAGCAATGGACCGATTTCATTTTTAGTGCAGTTGCCGAAGAATGGGGGTTTGTTGGAAGTGTTGCTGTAATACTCCTGTTCTTTGCTCTTATATACAGATTAGTGGCATTGGCAGAACGACAGCGCTCACAATTCTCTCGTGTATACGGATATTGCGTGGCGGCCATTCTATTCATGCACTTGCTTATTAATATTGGAATGGTGCTAGGCTTGGCGCCTATCATTGGTATTCCTCTTCCCTTCTTCAGCTACGGCGGATCTTCGCTTATGGCGTTTACGATTCTACTTTTCATTATGATCCGATTGGACGCGGAGCGACTCAGCATCTTTAGATGATGACCCTACGGGATGGACCACTTCGTGGATGACCCTACGGGATGACGCTGCGCGATAAATGAGTAGATTTAACTTTGAATAGTTTGTAAGGTTCGAATGAACATTCGGTTCTGCTGAAACCAAATTCTTAGATTAGCGTAATATGCAAAACACATCACGCATGAAATCACTTTACAAGCTTTTCCTTACAGCAATTATTGTGATATTCTCTTTCGACTTCGCGTTGGCGAATGATACTTTTTTCATTGAGAATAAGGGGCAAGTTAAAAATGAAAAAGGCCAGCTAGATCAGTCAGTTTTGTTTACCTACGCGACTTCTGACATGGATGTGTTTGTTCGAAAAAACGGATTAACTTATCAATTCAAGCGCTATGATAGCGAGGGTGTTCATGCTGAGCGTGTGGACGTGAATTGGAAGGGTGCTTCTGAGAGTGCCGTTTCAAAAACATTGCGATCTGTTTATTCGGAAAATTACATTTTAGATGGAGAATGGATTAAAGTGCGAGCATTCCAAGAGGTATTTATTGCGAATGTTTATCCGGGCGTTGATTGGAGAATGTTCGTGACTGAAAGCGGATTGAAATATGAATTCATTGCGAAAGATGCCGAAGCCGCAAAGCAAATTAGCATGTATGTTGAAGGCGCGGAAAAATTGGAAAAACTAGATAATGGAGCGCTTATCGTAAAAGGTGAGTTGGGTGAAGTGAGCGACTCTAAACCCGTTTATTTCAATCAACAAAAAAGTATTGATGGAAATTTTATTGTGAACGGGAATACAATTCAATTCGAAATTCCTTCGAATACCACTGGAGAAATTGTATTGGATCCATCGGTTATCTGGACTTCATATTACGGTGGAACAGGGCTTGACGATTCACGTGGAATTTATACCGATGCGAATGGAGATTATTATTTAACAGGAGCAACGAATTCAAACACGCTGATTTCTTATTTGGGTTATCAAGGATTGTTGGGCGGAAGCAATGACGTTTATGTTGTGAAGTTCAACGCTTTGAATCAACGCTTGTGGGCTACGTATTATGGAAGAACAGGAAATGATGTTGGAAACGATATTGTTGTTGATCCTTACGGTGGAATTTATGTTGCGGGAAGCACGAGTTCTATGTCGGCATTTGCTTCGGCGAGTCAGCAGACTGTATACGGTGGCGGCCCGCGTGATGGATTTGTTTTGAAGTTATTTCCTGACGGAACATTGGAATGGTGCTCTTATTACGGCGGAAGTGGCGACGAGCAATTAACAGCATTGTCTGTAGGATTTCAAGGCGAAGTGTATTTCATTGGCGAAACCAGCTCAACGGATTTGGTGACTCTGGATGCCGTACAATCCTCTTTCGGTGGAGGCGCAAGTGATTTTTATTTAGGCATGATTGATCCCGGGGGGTTCCTTCTACGTTACTCTTATTTTGGAGGAAGCGGGGCGGAATTGGCAGGCGACCTCGCGGCTACTAGCGACTTCAATTTATATTTTACAGGAACAACCAGTTCTTCTTCAGGCATGGCCGTTGGTGGAGCGCAAAACACCTATGGCGGTGGTGCTTACGATGGTTTCTTCGCTAAAATAAATTCGGGGAATGCAATTGAATGGGCGTCTTACATTGGCGGACCAAGTGAAGATCGCGCTGAAGCGATTCATGTTGCTGCAGACCGGATGTATGTAGTTGGAAAATCTGGATCTATTAACGGAATCTCCACACCAGGTACTGCGCAAGTGTTTAACGGAGGAGGAAGTTTCGATGGCTATTTAGCATCTTACACAGTTGATGGAACAGTGAATTGGAAGACCTATTACGGTGGTTCTGGAAACGAATCGCTTTGGGGTGTTGCAACAGACGCGGCAGGCAGTGTTTTCATTACCGGAAATTCAACCTCTTCAAATTTGGGCGACAATGGTTTTCAGAACGCGAATGGTGGGTTGAATGATATTGTCTTCGCTGGATATTCCATAGACGGTGTTCGTTATTGGAGTTCTTATTTAGGTGGAAGTGCAGACGAATCGGTGAGTGACCTTGTAATGAATGCCAATCAAGAAATGTTTTTTGCTGGAAGTTCAGCGTCTTCGAATCTTGCTGTTGGCGGCTACGAATCCACGAACAACGGAGGTGGTGAAGCCTTTTTCGGAAAATTGAAAAATTGTGATTACCCCTACTTGACAGTGCATATCACTGGAGATACTATTTTCTGTGAAGGTCAGTCTGCTGTCTTGTGTTCAGGTGGTGCAGATCATTTCCTTTGGTCAACCGGAGACACAACTGCTGCTCTAGAAGTAGATGAAGCCATGACCGTTTATGTCATTGGAACAACTACACCGGGCTGCAGCACTCGTTCAGATGATTACACCTTTACGGTATTGCCGCAGCCAAATATTAACATTACTGCCGATGGCCCATTGACGTTTTGTGGCGACGTGTCTGTAAATCTGACAGCTACTGGTGGAATTGGATACGAATGGAACAACGGACTTCTAACCGAAACAATTACGGTTACTGAATCTGGAAATTACGCCTGCACGGGTATCAATGAATTCGGTTGTGAAGGAAGTAGCAATCAATTGAGCGTTGAGGTTTTCGATTTGCCAGAAGTGGCGATGGGTATTTCAACCGACAGTATTTGTATATCTGCGGATCCTGTTGGAATAGTTGGTTTGCCATTGGGTGGTACTTACGTTGGTGATGGAATTGTTGGAAGCACTATAGACCCAACTATTGCGGGTGGCGGGGCACATCAAGTTTATTATACCTATACCGATTCAAACGGATGTACTAACACTTCTGATGTGTTCGACTATTTCGTGTTGTTCGAGCCGACAGTTCTTTTCCTTTCTCAAGATACCGTTATGGCTGGAGATCCTCCGGTTGAAATGACAGGAATTCCTTCAGGCGGATATTATACCGGGTTTGGGGTGAGCGGAAATTTATTTTATCCTGAACTGGTTGCCCCAGGATTTTATCAGGTTACCTATAATTATGTAGACGATAATGGCTGCACCAATAGAGACACACAGGTTATTTATGTCTGTTGTGTTGGCATAGACGAATCGGCATCGGTAGAGCCGAAGTTGTATCCGAATCCGACTGAGGGGGTGTTGAATTTCACTTTAGGAACGCATTCCGCCCGAGCATATCGCATTTATGATCTTTCGGGAAGGGTGGTTCAACAAGAAAATTTATTTTTAGAGCAAAGTTCTCTTAACGTCACGAATTTAGCGAATGGTCAGTATTTACTGAGGTTTGAAGGCGACGGAGTCTTTATTCCGATTCCATTTTCAGTGTCGAAATAAAAAAAATAAAGTTGTTTTTGAGAAAAGTGTAACCTTTTTAGGTCGATAGGGGTAAAAGAAGCATAACCTATTTGACTTATGAAAAACTCAATCACAATCTCCATCTTCGCAGCAGTTCTTTCTCTTAGCCTTGTGTCTTGCCAGAAAGAATTCTACATGCCAACCGCATCAGTATCTATAGCCGACACCACTTCTAGTGTTTCTAACACAGATGAGACTGCGCCAACAGTTGTTTTAGGGGAAGACGTAGCGAAATTGAATTTCGTTTGGCTTCAACCAGAGGGTACTAACGCTAACCTTCAAGGGGTGAAGATTGAAATTGCAGACAAGAGTGGTGAAGTAGTGTTTTCAGCAATCGATGTAATGACAGCGGGAGACAATATGTTTCAGTGGTATCCTGGAATTATTCTTCAAGCAGACGAATATACTTTCACAATGAAATCTGCATCTGGCAACGTATTAAGTGTATCTACGCTGAATGTTGCAGACGCTTTCCAACAAGACGAATACATTCATCAAGCAGACGGAGCGAAATTCTTTCTTCAACTGACTTGGGAAAAGGCATCAGAAATATAAGTTTAGGTTAGTTAGGTATGAAACAACCCCTTCTCTCGAAGGGGTTTTTCATGAAATAAATAATGCAGTTTATGTACCTATATAAGCTGTTTGTGTATAAATTAGCAAGCCCATGACTCAAGAAGAAGAAATAAATTATTTACGCCAACGCGTCGCAGA
>JBEIFO010000120.1:0-6428 GCA_040382375.1 Crocinitomicaceae bacterium | reverse complement strand
TGACCGAGTACTTAAACTTCTGAACTTCTTAACATTATCAATCTTCGATAGAAGAACAGGTAAAGAGTTTATCTCATCTGGCGATATACTAACCAACCAAAAACAATATCTTTTAATATTATTAATTAACTCCACAGAACCAACAAAAGGTTTAATAAATCTTTTTCCATTTGGTTCTTTTGATAAATATTCGGAATATTCTTTCTGTGTTTGTAGAATTAAATTTCCTCCGTCATTTGCCATATTTCCAAAATTTAACTCTGGTACTGAGTTAATTGGTTTGTTTCGGGAGTTCAGTGCGAAATCTTTTCCTTCAATCAAATATGGGCTTATGTTTTTGACCTTTATTTCGTAGGCTTTACCTTTAATGTCCTCATATTCAAAAAGTATTTTTTCGTTTATATCAAAATTTGCAAAACCAAGAATTACACAATGGACAGCCGCATTACCCTTAGCCTCGTTATTCCACGAGAATGTGCGGTGAGCAAAATGAATTTTGATTTTAAACTTTTCAAACAATAAATTCCACAATGCACCTGCTTGTTCTCCTTGCACAATAGAGTTTGTACTTACAAAGGCAACTTTTGTCTTTGAACCTTGAATATATTTTGCAGACTTGTAATACCAAGCCGTAACGTAATCAAGTAAATTACTTACTCTACTACTTTCAAACACAAAATTCATATCAGCCTTTTGTGCTTGATTTTGCATTTGCTTCCCAATAAACGGCGGATTTCCGATTATGTACGATAGTTCATTCTTTGAAACCACGTTTTCCCAATCAGTTTGCAAAGCGTTTCCATGAACAATTTTCGCAGAAATTGTGAGTGGTAAGCGTGCGAAATACTGCCCGAACTCCATACTCATTTTAAGGTTTATTTGGTGGTCCATTAACCACATGGCTACTTCTGCAATACGAGCTGGGAATTCTTCGTATTCAATTCCAGCCATCATATCTACGTTCAGTAAAGCGACATCTTTCAGTTCAATGACAACGGCACCCGCACCGTATAATTTCTCAAGAATAGCTATTTCAAGAAGTCGTAATTCTCTGTAGGTTATCACAAGGAAATTACCGCACCCACACGCAGGGTCTAGAAATTTCATTTTACTCAATCGTAAATGAAACTCGTTCAGTTTTGCTTTATTGGTTTTAATGCTTTCAAACTCTGCCCATAGTTCATCTAGGAAAAGCGGTTTGATTAATTTCAGTATGTTTTTTTCACTGGTATAATGCGCACCCAGATTTCTTCTCTCTTTGGGGTTCATTACGCTCTGAAACATAGACCCAAAGATTGCGGGTGATATTTTACTCCAATCGAGGTAACAACATTCAAGCAATGTGTTTCTCATCTTGGTATCGAAATGAGCAACAGGAATGGTTTCTTCGAAAAGTTTTCCTCCAACAAAAGGAAATGCATTCAGTTGTTCATCTAAATTCTTATATCTCTTTTCAAGCGGTGTATTGAGTACTTGAAACAATTCTTGAATCTTAGATGCTAAATCACTTCCGTCTTCACCGGTTCTTTCTTCAATATAATCTTGAAACTGTTGTTTGTTGAAAATGCTAGTGTCTTCAGCGAATAGACAGAACAACAATCGGACAAGATACAGTTCTAATGGGTGCCCCTCATAGCCAATCTCTTTGAGACGGTCATGCAGTTTTCCCATTAACTCTGCCGCTCTAATGTTTACTGGGTCTTCTTCTTTGTAGACCTTTTTCTGATAACCGGCAATGAAACCGAAAAGTTCAACATGATTAACGAGTTCGGATAATTTGAACTCTACAAATTCGTCGTGTCCGCTGTCTTCCAAATCGTACAGTCGGAAGGTTTCGAAATCACAAACGAGCACGTACTTGGGAATATCGAGTTGACGTAATCCGTGAATGTAACCTTTTGCTTGTCCGTATGCTTTTGTAAGGTCCTTCCCTTTGCTTTTCATTTCCACAAGAAGCTGTCCCTTCCAAAGTAGATCGATATAACCGTCTAATTCGCCAAGTTTCTTAACTCGGTGTTCAAACGACGTTAGTTTCCGTTGGTTTAGTCCAAAAACATCAAAGAAAGCAACTAGAAATTGTTTGGCTTCAGCATCCTCGCTGTATGCGTCTTCCCATTCTTTTGAAAAAGCTACTGCTCTGTCTTTTATTTCGTTCCAGCTTAATCCCATTTTTTTAATTCTTTTTTTGTCTTCCGCTACGCATGCGCGAGCGTTTAATGCGTAAGGTTTAAAAGTAATTTAAAAAGAGAGTTAGTAAATTAATTGTTCAAAACATTTCTTCCATACCCCGGATAGCAACTATGTCTGCGACTAATGTTGCGAAGCAACGAATGCCATTTGGGCGAATCTCTTCGAGGAATGCTTCGCGAATGTCTTCGACGATTTAAGAAAGTCTATTTGAATAGACTCACCTCTTCCGCTTTCTGTTCAAATGATATTCTTCAACGGCTTCGGCGGTGGTGAGCCAATTGCGGCCGTCTTTGTGGCCAGCGATTTTTCCTTGACGAATGAGTAGGCTTAAATATTCTTGTCCGTATGGAAGAGAGATCTCTTCCACTATGTCTGAGATGGGACGATAGCCGTCGTGGGTGTTGTCTAAATGACTCAAATAAATATCTAACGATCGCTCCAAAGCCTGCAATACAAGCAGCACTAACTTCTCGTAGTTTCCCTGATTGCCTTTGTTTAATGCGTCGTAATACTTCTTCCGATCTTGTTGCAAAATAATGGCAGGCGAATAACCCGCACTCATTAAAATGAGATTGAACATAAGCCTTACCGTTCTTCCATTTCCATCGAAAAAAGGATGTATCCAAACCATTCTGTGATGAAAGATTGTAGCGCGAACTATTAAGGGTAGTTCCTTTTCTTCATTCACCCAATCTATTAATTCGTCCATGAGAGCATCTACCTTCAAGGCATTCGGAGGTGTGAAATTCGCTCCAGTAATGCGAACACCCGCATTGCGATAACGACCGGCATATTCCTTTTCAATACGCTGCAACACCAATTCGTGAATGTGAAGAATGTCTTTGGACTTCATTCTGTATTTTGAATTTACCATGGTCTCCAGAACTTGAATGGCTTCATGGTGATTCAACGTTTCAAAATGTTCCCGCAACGACTTTCCTCCTACCGTTAATCCGTCTGACAATATGATTCGTGTTTCCTGAAGCGTCAGTGCATTTCCTTCTATTCCGTTGGAATGATAGGTCCATTCCATCATCAAACTCTCACGCAATCGCTCCATGGCAATGGCAGGAATCGGGCGCATTTGCGACAATCGCACTTTCTTCGCTTCAACGCGTTCGAGTAGAGATTGCACCTTTTCTATTCCCCAAGGGTTGGTTTGCCAGTTCATTGCGCTAATATCGGTAAATTTTAATAACGACCCGTCCGATATTTAATTAAAATTAGAATGTTGCGATGCAACGAATGCCGGAGGCGAATCTCTTCGAGGAATGCCGGAGGCTAATGCTTCGCGAGGGCACATGGCTGTGCGAGGGTCCGGTGGACGAGGGTCTTCGACTGAAGTAAGAAAAGTTATTTGAAGATTCGCGGATCGAAAGCAAGACGCTCCTTCGAGATGATTTCAATTTTGTGAGCGTCTGGATGATAAGGATTGATGAGTAAATTGAATTCTTGTGGAACTATGCTGCTTGGGACTTTCAAGACAGGGGCTTTCAATTTTTGGACAAATGAGTCGCCTAAGTTTTGGGTAAAAACCGAAGGCGGATGTGCGTTCCAATTCTTGGGAAGATCGGCAATGGACAACGTCTGAATCTTCAATGCATCTGGAATTTCTATTTCAACCAAATAGCGATCGGTTGGAATTTCCATTACGCCATTCAAATGCGCAGTAATCTCGAGTAAAGCAAGTGCTCTGCTTTCTGAAGTATAGACCATGCGCGTGTGCTCGCTGTTCCATCGAAAACTTGAAGACATGGATGCACCAATGCCCTTCAAGGTATCTTTCAAATACTTCTTACGATCGATTCTATAAACCAGCATTACGCGAAGTTTCCGTATTCAATTCGATTCAAACACTTGCGCACTTCCGCAACACCGGAGAGGGTATCGAAGAGCGACTGAGGTGTAATGCCGTTCAAAGATTGATTCGGCATTTCCAACCAACGATTGAATTTCTCTTCTTCGTTGTTGAAGACCTCTTGACCAAACGATAATAATTCAGAGATGGCCACAACCAATTCAGACTCTTTGCTGTTTAGAACAGCTTCTTGCCTTTTGTTTAAGTTGTAGGTTGTCTGCGCTATGCCCAAGACACCCAATAAAAATTTAATGGGTCTTTGCATGCGTTCGCTAAGCTCGTCTATAGTTGAATAAGGCAAGCCTTTTCGAATGATTTCTATTCTTCCTAAGCTGTTGCCATAAGCCATGGCGCTTTCTTGAAGAACCGATTTTTTGGAATTGGAAGATTTCATAAGTAGCAATTTTGTTGTAAAGATAAAACAAATTTGCTACCAAGCAAAGAATGTTCTTCGAACGAATCTCTTCGAGGAATGCTATCGCGAATGTCTCTGACGATTTTAGAAATAGAATGAGAAGTCGAAGACATTCCTCGAAGAGATTCGCCCGAAGGGCATTCGTCGTTGACTTAGAGTTCTTTTTTTAAAAACAATCCCGTCAAAGACTTCTTATTCTTCGCGACTTGCTCTGGCGTGCCGGTGGCGACAACGTTTCCGCCGCCTTCGCCGCCTTCGGGACCCATGTCTATGAGGTAGTCGGCGCTCTTGATGACGTCCATGTTGTGCTCAATAACCAAGACGGTGTTGCCGCGTTCAACCAGTCTGTTCAAGACATTCAATAACATTTGTACGTCTTGAAAGTGCAGTCCGGTTGTGGGTTCGTCTAAAATATAAATGGTCTTGCCGGTGTCGCGCTTCGCCAATTCTGTAGAGAGCTTCACGCGTTGCGCTTCTCCTCCACTTAATGTTGTACTGTGCTGTCCGAGTGTGATGTATCCCAATCCAACGTCGTTCAAAGTCTTCAGTGTGTTGTGAATGTTTCTGTGATTTTCGAAAAATCCAACGGCTTGCTCAACGGTCATATTCAATACATCTGAAATGGTTTTTCCGTTGTAGAAAATCTCCAAGGTCTCGCGGTTGTAGCGCTTGCCGTTGCAGGCTTCGCAATGCACATAAACATCTGGAAGAAAATTCATTTCGATCAAGCGAACACCTCCACCCTTGCATGTTTCGCACCTTCCACCTGAAATATTAAAACTGAATCTCCCCGGCTGATAACCACGAATGCGCGATTCAGGAACCGAGGCATAGAGGTTTCGAATGTCGGTGAAGATGCCAGTATACGTACTCGGATTGCTTCGCGGAGTGCGTCCAATAGGGCTTTGATCTATTTCAATAACCTTGTCTAAATGCTCGAGTCCTTCCAGTTTCTTGTAAGACAAAGGCTTTCGTTGTCCGTTGTAGAAATGTGCATTCAAGATCGGATAAAGCGTGTGACTGATGAGCGAAGACTTTCCACTTCCACTTACACCTGTTACACACGTGAAGGTTCCCAATGGAATTTCAATGGTCTCTCCTTTCAGGTTATGTCCGCTTGCTCCCTTCAACACCAAATTCTTTCCGTTGCCTTTGCTGCGTTCTTTCGGAACAGGAATGGCCAATTTTCCACTTAAATAATTCGCTGTAACGCTTCCAATTTTTAAAAAATCTTTTGGCTTACCGGCAGCAACCACATGTCCACCGTGCCTTCCAGCTCCCGGACCAATGTCTATGATGTAGTCACTTTCCAACATCATGTCTTTGTCGTGTTCCACTACAATGACGCTGTTTCCACCGTCGCGCAAGTCTTTCAACGAACGAATCAATTTCTCGTTATCGCGTTGGTGCAATCCAATGCTCGGTTCATCTAAGATGTAAAGCACTCCAACGAGTTGCGATCCGATTTGAGTGGCCAAGCGAATGCGTTGTGCTTCTCCTCCACTTAATGTCTTCGCGCTTCGATTTAAATTCAAATATCCCAATCCTACGTTCAGCAAGAACTTCAAGCGTGTGCGAATTTCCTTCAACGGTTCACGTGCAATGATCTCTTGTTTACTGTCGAAACTTGCATCTATGCCATCAAACCACGCGCTCAGCTTTTCAATGTTCAAGGCGCTCAGTTCGGAAATGGTTTTTCCGGCTACTTTGAAATGAGAGGCCGTGTCTTTCAGTCGTGCACCTTTACAGGTAGGACAAGCCTTTTTGTTCATGAAGGTCTCGGCCCATTTGCGAACCGCTGGACTTCCGTCTTCTTCCGCATGTCTTTCAATAAATGCAATGAGTCCATCAAAGCGTGTGTTCATGGTCTGTCCGTTCGACATTTCCACTTCCACCTTATCATCGGTTCCATAAAGAATAACCTGAATGGCGTCTTCATCGACTTCCTTCAAGGGCGTATTCACG
>JBEIFO010000119.1:0-6435 GCA_040382375.1 Crocinitomicaceae bacterium | reverse complement strand
CGTTGTGTCTGCGATCGAACACAGGGTCATACCAACGCAATCCGTCCCAACGGTCTACATTCATAATGGAATAAACGACATTCACATTCGTATGCTTCGTTGCGTATTTTAAAACAACATCTACCCCTTTTGCAAATCCACTTTCGATGATAAAATCTTTACGCAATAATTCCGGCTTATCCTGATTGTCTGCATCGTCTGGAAATATCTTATTGCGATTGGTATTGGTCACTTGCTTGAAGTTTCTGTAGTACCCCTCAACATTCAAATTCAATTGCTCTGTAATGTCAAATTCAAATCCTACAATAAGGTGAGATGCTTTTTGTAGCGAATTTGAAACGTCGCGCGTGGTTCCGTCTGGACTGGTTACTGTATTTTGAATTTCATCTGGACTCGCTAAAAATCCATAAAATAAATTCACAATATCCCTATCGCTGTTGGTTGCCATTAAATTCTGAGAATACAATCCGGCTGCAGTTTTCAGACGCAAGCGCTCAGACATTTTATACTTCATTCCAATTCGAGGCTCAGGAGAAACAGCCGAAAGAGAACTATAATATTGCATACGGAAACCCGGCTCTATAATAAGTTTTCTTCTATTGATTTTGTATGAAATGAAACCATTCAACTCAGTGGTGTTCTGCTCCACATCAATTCGCACCCCTAGCGGATTAAACGTATTGTAGCTGGTAGAGAATCCTACGACTTCCACACCATACTTAATCGCATCTTTACCCAAACTGTAATTGAAATCCAATCCGAAATTGAATGAAGTTATTCCACTTTTACGATCGGCAACAGACTCTTCTTGAAGCAAAATATTATACTTACTCCATGCAAAATTACCGTTAATTAAAACCGGTGAACTTGTTGGAACAACAACGAAATTTCCACCCGCACCAACGTTTTTCCAATTCAAATTCGAAAGTGCTTGATACCTAGTCACCTTGTCATCGAACGAAAATCCAAATAGATTAAACTTACTTCCATTCGATCCACCGAAAGATAATTTTCCGTATAAATCGGTATAACTAAAAGGTAAACCGTCTCCGTTGTTTACAAAAGGATAAACTCTCGGAGAGGTCTTGTCTAAGTAACTGTTCTTTGCACTTAATATGTACGAAATGCCGCTTCCATTTTTAGATAACTTTTTCAAAGGACCTTCCAATTGTACTTTTCCACCAAAAGGACTAAAGCCAATCTTTCCATCGTGCCCTTTCTTATTTCCATCACGCGTTGTAATATCAATGACAGAAGAAATTCTTCCGCCAAACTGAGCTCCGAAACCTCCGGTATAAACATCGGCATTCGAAATAATATCTGTGTCGAATACAGAGAATAATCCAATGCTGTGAAACGGATTGTAGACAATCATTCCGTCTAGAACAACTTTATTTTGCACAGGACTTCCTCCACGAACAAACACTTGCCCACCTTGGTCACCAGTAGATATGAAACCTGGAAGTGTTGTCAAGACTTGAACAATATCTGTTTGTCCACCGAATGAAGGAACGCGCTTAAAATCCTTTGGACGCAATGTCTCTGAGGAAATATTTACATTGTTAATTTGTTCTGAACGCTGATCATTGATCTCCAAAACACCCATCATATTTGAACCAGATTCCAAAAGAATATTGGTTGAAATAAGCTGACCTTGCTTCACCGTAAGCGTATCACGGTATTCATTGTAGTTTATTACTTTAACAAACAACACATATGTCCCTGGCTGAAGTTTCGTTAAACTGAAGTAACCATTTTCGTCAGTATTCGTGCCTGAAGTTGTACCCTCAAGGGCTACCAAGGCCATTAATATAGGCTCACCCTTTTCTTTGCTTTTGACAAATCCTCTGATGGTGCAATCTTGGCTACGGCCAATAAGGGCAGCAAACAAGGCAATTACAAAAACGATATTCTTCAACTTCATGATTTTCTATTCCAATAGTGGCGAAGATAGGGCAGTTCAGTATTTTTTCTTACAAGGATTGGACACAATTTTCCATTTAAAAGGCAAATCCACATCGGATTTTGTTGGTTTATAAATCTATTCGTACATTAGGCATTGTATTTGGCTAGCTCCAAAAAAAACTACCATGAAAAAACTACTTTTTTTATTCTTAATCCTAGGTTCACTAAAAAGCGTTGCTCAAGAACAAGAGACATATTCGGATTTATTGGCCATGTTCGTGGACGAGAAATTCGAAAAATGCCTGTACAAAGCTGAAAAATATACGCTGAGCGACAAAACAAAAAAGGATGCACTCCCATATCTATTTATGAGTCGCTGCAACTTCGAAATGTCTAAGAGAGACGAGTTCAAGGAAAAGTTTCCAAGAGCAGCTAAAGATGCTTTTAAATTCGCTTCAAAGTATATAGCTAAGGACAAAGAAAGAAAATTCTATGCTGAGCATGAAGATTACTTCACTGAATTAAGAAATAAAGCCATAGCTGAAGCCGAGTTGAGTATGGACAACAAAAAGTACTCTCAAAGCAAAGCTTACTATGATTATCTTACTGACTGGGATAAGAATGACGCTGGAGCTTGGATTATGATGGGGATTTCATTCGAGTTATCTAAACAAAAAAAGGAAGCAGAAAGCGCACTAAAAACCGCCCAGAGTTTGCTTACAGAAAAAACGTGCTCTGTTGAAATCAAAGGTCAAAAAGATTTGCTGAAGAACGCTATCATTGCATACGCAGAGAAACTTTACACAGAGGGAAATTCTGCCCAAGCCAAAGTGTGGTTGAACTTAGGAAAAGAATGGTTCATGGATGACAAGGAATACCAGGTTACCTATTCGCAATACGCGAATTAAAAACTCCCAATTGAATTAAAAGCCATCTTCGGATGGCTTTTTTATTTGACCATTCTACGAATGAAATTCACAATACCCTTACCGCCTTCAATAGAAAAATAAGGAAGGAGATCTCCACCGAATGATCTGAAGAACACCTCTATTTCGGGAATCATAGACCCTTCAAAATCGAATGCTCTGCAATCTCTTCGAATACTTTCTTCGATACAAAATTTCACTCCACATGCTGAAAGGGCATTGTCGTTCTTCGCATTACTTGAAACCAAATAGTAACAAACCCCGTCTGCAATTGCACAGAACGCCTGATACTCTCCACCTTCAGCAATTACGGTAAAAGTAGACACGGAATTCAAAGCGTTAAATGCCGACAAAAGCTCTTGATGTGCTACTCCTTTTGCAGCACTAGATTGCATAAAAACACTCATTTCCTCGGAACTGAATGCTCGAACCTCAAATGAAAAATCAGAAAAACGTTTCAACTTGTTTCGAAGCTTAGAATCAATCTTCTCTTCCCAATTCTTCAATTCTAAAATACGGTATGTATATTTCGTTTTCGGAAAGGTACCCTTCCAAATAGCTTCTTGAAAATCTATGTATTCCACAGGGAAATCAAACTTCCAATATCCCCATTTTCCATTCTCAACATAAGAAAGTAACGTCTTCAAAACTTCTTTTTCTTTCGCATGCCTGGTAGCCGGCTTATCGTATTCGTTCAAAAAAGTTAACCAACAATTCGGAAGGAAAGGCGGAGTAATTAAGCTGTTCAAGAGTTTTTTTCCTGATTCCCACACCCACATAACCGCAATCACCTCTGCGTCTTCCTTGAATTGCAAGACCTGCAACTCTGAACCAAAAGCTTCACGAAAAAAAACAGGAAATCCTTTTTTTTCCCATTGAACTAAAGCTGACGAAGAGGGCTCAATGACTACTTGCATTCGGTATTGTTTTATACGCTGAAATTAAGACTTGTTCCTCCACTTCCCAATTCAAAATTTTCTTGGCCGCTTTCAAATTCGGGGTGTAAAGACTTAAGTCTTCCTTCAACACATCATTTACAACTTCATTAATGGACTCTACACTCCAAGTTGGGATTACCCTTCCAACTTTATATTCACTTACCAATGCGGCACAGTCAGGAAGCTGATTAGTTAGCACCGGAATTTCAGACTGAATGTATTCGAATAATTTATTTGGAAGAGAAAATTCATAACTCAAACAAGTGGGCTCTACTGAATTAACTCCAACGTCGGCACTGCCCGTATACAAAGGAATTTCAGCATAGGAGACGGCCGGGACAAAGAATATACTTTCATTGCGTGTAGCGTATTCTTCAATCTTTTCCTTCAATGCACCGAATCCCATAAATACAATAACGGCATCTGCAGTTTGTCTTGCCTCGAACGCATTCAATAAAACTTCAATCCCTCTTCCCTTCGATAACATTCCTTGATAAAGAAATACCATTTGACTTTTTTCCAATCCCAATTTTTCTCGAAGCGTATTTGAATGCACAACTTGCATTTCATTCGGAACATTTCGAATGAGTGCAACAAGAGGTAAATTATATTTTTTCTTGTAGAATTCCTGAATGGAAGGGCTCACCGTAATAACCAGCTCCGCCCAAGGAATAAATAACTTCTCAAGGGTTCGAATGGCGAAGCGCATGAAAGCACCCTTCCCATTTCGGTGCGATTCGAGTTCGTGGCAGTCGTAGATTAACTTCAATCTCGGACGAGTCACTTTCGCGAGAACGCCAATAATAAAAGCTTCGTAATCGTTACAGTGCCATGCGTCAACTTTGCGGTAACGCGAAACTACACGTAAGGCAAATTCAAAATACTGAATAGTGCCTAAAAGAATATTTGTCCGCTTCCAACGATCCAACTTCACTGTGACCCTCTCCACTTCTATGCCATTGAAATTTTCTTGCGCAAGCACATCGCCTTTCTTCCAGGCCACAACCGTTGTGGGATAACCATTAGTCGAAAGGCTCTTAGCCATGCGGAAAACACGATTGTCGTTTTTAAAATTCGTAACGAGTAACGAAATTATTTTCATACTTGCTCGTGATTCTTTCGTGTGTAACGCTCCAAAAAGAATAAAACAACAAGAATATTGAAAGAAAAATAAATAACTTTCGAGATCACCAAAAACTTCGTCGCTTCTAATTCATTCATTCCCCAGTGGTGAGCCAAATAAACAGCGGCTATGGCCAAAACGAAATGAAGAGCGTCAAGGAATAGACCTACACGTTGCATGTTAATGCGGTAGGTAATGAAGGCCAATGACGACGTTACAAAATTCAGAGCGAACCAGTAAATTAAGTACTTCAGATACAAGAATGAACTTCCCCAAGCGGCTCCGAAAATGAACCCCATGGTGTTTGCGGGAAGCATTTGCACAAGGAAAACCATTCCTGCCGCAGCAAGTAAAAAACGAAAGAGCACCTTGTAATACAAAGCGCGCAATTCCTTTGGATCTTCGATTTCAGAAATTCGTTGAAAGAATACTTGCGAATAGGAATTACTAACCACATTCAACGGAGCCATAAAAATTCTTCTGCACAACGCCATGAATCCAACAGCTACTAAACCGTAATACAACGTGAAGATTCCCACGTGGGCCCATTGCGCTAATCGATTCAATACGCTTCCCCAAATACTAAACATAGGGTAATCTTTGTGAAGCACGGCCAAGGCCTTCATGCGCTCATTGGAAAGATTTTTTAATCCTTCAGGTTCCGACTTCAAGAATTTCCAAAACGCGTATACGCCCGCTGCAATCGAACCTATGACTGTAGAAAAAACCAATCCTGATGGACCCCAGGCTCCATATCCAGTTGCAATTTTTATTGGTTCTGAAGACACAGCTGATAGAACTTTCGAGTTGGCAGCTACTTTATATTGTTTCAATCGTGAAAACCAATAATTGAACACATTAAACACTGCGGTGAAAAATAAGACAATGGGAATGGTCCACAAGTAAATACGAATGGGCTCATTCATTAACCAGTATGAAACTTCCTTTGCTAAAAATAAAAAGAAAAAGGAAAGAACTACACAGGAGTAAAACGCTACTTTCAAAGCCAATCCGGCAATGTGACGCGCATCGTTTTGATCTTTCGGATGCATAATCGCGAACTCGTACTTTCCTGTTACGACAACAGAGAGCACGGTTACAATCATGGTATATTGTTCGAGAAGAGTAAAATCTTCTGGAGTAAATAAACGAGTAATAAATGGCGCTAAAATGAATACCAGCGCCTGTCCTATCACCGTACCCGCCATTAACGTGAATACATTGCGAATGTATTCAGCGCGCATGAATTTGTTGAACGACTCGGATACTCTGTATTTCATGAAATGAATTAACTGTTGGTCTTCGCAGCAGAATAAATTCGCTCAATAATCTCAACCACTTTCAGTCCTTCCAAAGCGTTGGTTGTAATGTTCGACACGCCGCTAATGGCTTCTACAACGTTTTGAATAATATAAAAGTTATTCGAAGCGCTTCAGTTGAAATGACCGTAGAAATTCGCCGGATTTCCTTCAGCCAAAGCGGGCATGATGTAATTTTCAATTTGGCAATAAGCCACTTCGTTCATGTACTGTCCGCCAATTTT
>JBEIFO010000118.1:0-6502 GCA_040382375.1 Crocinitomicaceae bacterium | reverse complement strand
CGTTTGACGCATCGCACGGTATACGGCGGTGGTGGAATCATGCCAGACATTTTTGTACCGTTAGACACTTCTGAGAACAGTAAGTATTTTTCGAATCTTCTTCGTGTTGGAATTACCAACGACTGGACCATGGAATACGTAGATGCACATCGCGATGAATTGAAAAAGAAGTATCCATCATCTAAAGATTTTATTTCACACTTCATGTTTTCGGAATCCGAAGTGCAGGCGTTTATTCAAGCAGCTGAAAAGAAGGAAGTGAAATTTAATGAAGAAGAGTTTGCTCGTTCGAAGCAAGTTATTCTTATTCGTATGAAGGCGCTGGTGGGAAGAGGTATTTATGAAAACGAGTCGTGTTATTAAATTATAAATGAGTTGAAACCAGCCTTCAAACGCGGAATGGAAATTCTTGTAAACGGAGAGTTCGAGAAACTTCCATTGGGATTCGATGAATACAAAATGGGTAAATCAAAATCGAAAAAATAAGAAAATGAAAAAGCTAGTCATTGTTTTTGGAAGTGCGCTGCTTGTTTTTGCAAGTTGCTCCACGTCTTCAACCAACACTGCAGAAGTTATTCCAAGTCAGCCTGCACCTGTGGTTCTTCCAAAGGTAGCTTCTGAACAGGGTTCAGGTGAAGAGTCTATTGCACGCCCGAAAACGAAGATAAAATTCAAAAAGATGGTGCACGATTTCGGTCGGTTGAAAGAAGGAGAGAAGCGTGAGTTCGATTTTGAATTCACCAATACAGGAAAGGAAGATTTGATTATTGAAGATTGCAAAGGGTCATGCGGATGTACCGTTCCGGAATGGCCGAAGGATCCAATTAAACCTGGGCAATCTGCAGCTATTAAGGTGAAGTTCGACAGTACAAAGAAGGAAAAGGATCAAGAGAAGTCAGTGACCATTACGGCGAATACAGAACCGGAAATAACCACTGTCATTAAAATTAAAGCTTACGTAGAGCCGTCGGCTGCGAAATAACAAAGGAAGAACATGGCCAGTGCGCAGGAAGAAATAGGAAGAAGAAGAACGTTTGCAATTATCTCTCACCCCGATGCGGGTAAAACAACATTAACTGAAAAGCTTTTGCTTTTTGGTGGTGCAATACAAACAGCAGGTGCTGTTAAGAGTAACAAGATTACCAAGACAGCAGCTTCCGATTTCATGGAAATTGAAAGGCAGAGAGGAATCTCAGTTGCGACTTCGGTGATGGTATTTGAATATCAGGGCAAGCAAATTAATTTGCTCGATACTCCCGGTCACAAAGATTTCGCAGAAGATACGTATCGCACGCTAACAGCTGTTGACAGCGTAATCCTTGTCGTTGATAGTGTGAAGGGTGTTGAAACACAGACTGAGCGTTTGATGGAGGTTTGTCGCATGCGCGATACACCGGTAATTGTCTTCGTAAACAAGATGGATTTGGAAGGACGCGATGGTTTCGATATTCTCGATGAATTGGAAACCAAGCTGTCTATAAAAGTTCAACCACTTTCGTGGCCAATATCGAAGGGATTCAGTTTCAAAGGAGTTTATAAGCTTTACGACAAGAGCATTAATTTATTCGCATCGAATAAGACTAAAGTTGAAGAAAATATAGTTCACATAGAAGATTTGAATGATCCAATTCTAGATGAATTGGCCGGTCAATATGCGAATGAATTGCGTCAAGACGTGGAGCTCATTAGCAATGTTTACGATCCTTTTGATGTTGAAGCATACAAAGCAGGAAAATTGGCTCCTGTGTTTTTCGGTTCAGCCATGAATAATTTTGGGGTGCGCGAGTTGTTAGAGAAGTTCATTGAGATTGCTCCAACCCCGCGTTCACGCGAAACAGAGACGAGAGAAGTAGATCCAACCGAAGCGAAGTTCAGTGGATTTGTTTTCAAGATTCACGCGAACATTGATCCGCGTCACCGCGATCGCATTGCGTTCTTACGCGTTTGCAGTGGAAAGTTCGAACGCAACAAATTCTACAAGCATGTTCGCTTAGCGAAAGAGTTTAAGTATCCGAATCCGGTTACGTTTATGGCTCAAGCCAAGTCAACTATTGACGAGGCTTATCCGGGCGATGTTGTAGGATTGTATGACACTGGTAATTTCAAGATAGGCGATACGCTTACGGAAGGCGAGAACATGATGTTTAAGGGTATTCCTAGTTTCTCTCCGGAGATCTTTAAGGAGTTGGTGAATCGCGATCCAATGAAGACGAAACAATTGGATAAAGGAATTCGTCAGCTTACCGAAGAAGGTGTTGCACAGGTATTCTTTCAAGAGCCTGGATCTCGTAAAATTGTTGGAACAGTTGGTGAACTTCAATTTGAAGTAATTAAATACCGATTGGAAAACGAATACGGAGCGAAATGTATTTTCGAACCGAAGTCATATTACAAGGCATGTTGGATAACAACTACCGACCCAGCGAAACTCGCAGAGTTTTTGCGTATTAAAGGAAACAATATTGTGAAGGACAAAGCAGAGCGCGATGTGTTTCTAGCACCCAGTCAGTTTATGCTAGACATGGAAAAGCAGAACTATCCGGAATTGAGTTTCCACTTCACGAGTGAATTAGACGCATAAGAAAAAAGCCCCGAAGGGCTTTTTTTTATCTTATAATGGTCACGTGTCCTGTAACAATTCGATCGGGCTGCGGATCATCTGCTCGAGCTTTCTTTCTGAATACAACTCGGTAGGTGTAGACGTCGTTTTGGGCGTAATAATTATCATCTCCAGGGTCGTGTTCTTTTGAATTTCCGATCCACGCTTCTTCCACGTCGTTGGTCTGAAATATTTTTACTCCCCATCTATTATAAATACTGAATTCATAGAATTCAATTCCTTCTGTGCTTGAAAACGAAGGTTTGAAAACATCATTGATGCCATTGTAATCCAAAGGTGTAAACGCACTAGGAACGAAAACTACAATTCCTTCAACATGAAGTATTTCCGTTGCTATATCGAAACAATTGTATTCGTTAGAAACGGTAAGTTGAACGAGGTAGTTAGCTATGTTTTCATAAGTGTGGTTTGGATTCGAATCTGTGCTGAAGTTCGAATCACCAAAGTCCCAGTTGTAATTTGTTCCACCGACACTGTAGTTGTAAAATTCGAAATATGGATATACGATGTCGGCTGTGAGCGTATTGGTTAGAAAACTAGCTGTTGGAGTTGGATGAACAATCAAGAAATTTTGAAAAGTTAACGTGTCAACGCATCCTAGGTTACTAGTCAGGATGGCTTCAATCGAATAAACTCCCTGCTGACCGTAATAGTGAGTAACAGTTGTAGGGTTTAGCAGATTTAATATTGTTCCATCTCCAAAGTCCCATGTAGAGGTTGCGATGTTTGTTCCCGTTACAGCGAATTGAGCTGTAGTTCCCAGACACAATTCGTTATTAGGGATATTTAGTTGTGCAGTTGGTAAATCGTTAATAATGAAATCATGGGTTATCGAATCGGTGCACCCGAATTGATTTGTGGCGACAAGTTCAACGGTGTGAATACCTGGTGTATTAAAGGTTGTTTGGAAGGTAGACAGTGAATTGCTGAAACTATTTCCTTCAATATTCCACGTATATGGAGCCACGGCAAACGTCGAGGTGTTTTGCATGGTTGCATTTACCGGGGGGTAAAAACAAGCTTCAGGTTGATCAAAAGTAAATGCTGCAATGGGTTGTGGATTTACCTGAACAGTTTGATTCGCGCTCGAACTGCATGTAAGCAGAGGAATAGTCGGGTAGAAGTTGCTCGCGTTAATAGTAACGTTATAGTTTAATGGTGCATTACTTTGATTTATATACAAGTGATTTGGAGTGGAAGTAGTTACACCATCGCCCCAGTTATATGTGTACGTAGAGACTGGTAAATTAGCAATACTTGTAAGTAATGGACTGCAACCGTTTTGGTTATTGAAAATTGCAGTGCTCAAATCAGGAGTCTCGTAAATTGTTATATTCTCGACAACAGTCGTTGAACAGATAGTTCCTGAGGTAGTTTGAAAGGCTGTAAGTTCAATAGGAAATTGTGTGCTTGTGCTTGAGCCGTTTTGAAACAATACACTTTCTGAATTTAAATTTGAGGTTCCGAGGATTCCGAAATTCCAAAAATAGGATATACCGACATTTTGGTTATTTGAAGTAGAAGCGTTGAAATCTAAGCTACTTCCCTCACAGACAAATATACCCGATGAATTAATCTGTGGAAGAGGCGTCGGATACACGTTCACAACTTGATTAGAAGTCGTTGTGCAATTCAATTGTGGAGTGGTTCCATAACTACTTGTTGAAGTAACAATTACGGGATATGATAATAGACCTGTTCCATTATTCGAATAGGTGTGTGTGTTCGTGAAATTGGTGTTGCCATCTCCCCAATTTATTTGATTGGTTGCTGCTGGTAAGTTTGAAATGGTTACACCTAAATCACTGCAACCTGCTGTTGTATTGAATGCAATTGGTCCTAAATCAGGATTTTCATAAACATAAATAGTTGTAGTTGCATTGTTCGAGCAATTTGTTCCAGAGAACGTTGGTGAAGTAGCTGTTAACGTAATTGGAATGGCAAGGCCTGTAGGGCTTCCTGCAGGGAAAGTGAAAGACGGAGCGGCAGAATTGGAAGTTCCTAGTCCACCGAAATCCCAGTTGTAGCCAAATCCGGTATCTCCTCCCGTAATGGCACCGCTGAAGTCAATAGTAGTTCCAGCACAAAGATTAGATTGTGAAGCTGAAATAATTGGCAAAGGATTGGCGAAAACATTCAGGTTAGCAACAATCGTATCACTGGCACAGCCGTCGGTAACAACCAAATACGGATTATAGGTTTGAGTGATATTGTTCGTTGCATAGTATGTAAATTGAATAGTATTTTGATTGGAAACAACCGTATTCAGGGGATCGTCTAAATGCCATGTTGCAGATAAATTTGTATTGAACGTCGTATTCGTCAATGTTACTGTAAGAGGAGAACAGCCCGCATCTGCTGTTGTTACAAATCCACCGTTTACAAGGTCAGGTAATACGGTTACACTATCTATGAAAGTATCCGTTCCGCATGCATTTGTCAGGGTTAAGGTTAACGGGTAAACGTATGTCATCGAGTCACTCGGGAAGTACATCGACAATAGGTTCGGATTGTAGGAAATGGTATTCCCGTATGTCCAATAATAGGTTAGTGGTTCGCCCACAGAAATGTTATTCAAGACTAGACTGCTACCAGAGCAAATGGTATGAGTTGCCAGAGTGAATTCAGCTACGGGTGTTGGCAATACCGTAATGTCTTGTTGTGAAGTTACAGTGCCACATGCGTTTGTAACCGACAGTGTTGCCGTATATATTGTCGTAACATCTCCTTGCAAATAGGTCACGCTCGGAGGGTCTACTAAATTTGCAGAGGTGTATTGATAGTTCCAAGAAACGGTATCAGGAGCTAAAGTCCAATCGTAACTTGTAACGAATAAGCCAGTGCTTAGATTAGTGAAATTCACCTCTAAAGGCGCACAGCCATAATCTGTATCTGTTGTGAAATTTGCTACTGGTTGGTCATAAATCTGAATTACGGAATTCAATGTGTCTGTACAGCCATATTGGTTAATGGCCACCATTTCTATCGTATGGTCACCTAAAGTAGTAAATATTGGCGGAGCAGGGTTCGCAAGAAGACTATACAATGCGCCGTCTATTGACCATTCGTAAGAGCCTATTGACGCATCTCCATTACTCAATGGAATTGGAGAGTTAATACAACCTGTAGTAGGCAATGTGAAATTGCCAACAGGATTAGGATTTATGGTAACCAAGATTGAATCTAGCGCTTGACAGCCTGTAGCATTGTTAATCAAGTTGGTTACATAGTAGAAATCGGTTGGAGCATTGCCAACAGGGTTCGGTAATGTAACATTTATGACACTCGGACCATTGTTTTGTCCAAGATAGTTCGCCGATGTATTTGCCAACCAGTTGTAAGTATAGGTATTTGCATCAGGGATATACTGCAATGAGGTTGTTGCCACGTCAGAACAAAATGTATAGTTCGTATTGTTTAGAGCTGGCAGTGGATTAACAACCACAACAATTGATGTATTGGGCTGAATTGCACATTGCGGAACTTGGTCGTATGCAATATTTGTTATTACATAAGTCGTGGTCAATGTTGGAGTAACCGTGTACAAAGGATTTGCTCCATTGTAGTTGTCTAAGGTTACACTTTGCCCGTTAGCGGTGTAGGTGATGTCATACAATCCGCTCGAAGGAGTGAATGCAAAATTGATATCAGATGATTCTAAAAGACAAATGGTCTCTCCTCCTGTTACAGTTACAATCGGATACGGATGAATGATAACCTCGGAAACATTTGATACAATGCTTGGACATCCACCTCCACTTAAGAATGAAATAACGCAATAGTAATAATAAGTTCCTCCGAGATTGGATGGCGGCGTGTAGTTATTGTTAGTTGCTGGGGTTATTGGAGTTCCTCCAACTGCAGAGTTTGTTGTATTAACGT
>JBEIFO010000117.1:0-6515 GCA_040382375.1 Crocinitomicaceae bacterium | reverse complement strand
TAACGAGGCTATAACTTTTTACGCAAGTGGCAACGTAGTTAATGGATCAGGCTCAACTGCGGGTGACGCTACAAATTCTACCTCGCTTACCATTTATCCTGCGCTTCAAGTAAGTAACGACGTTATTCAGCCCTCGTGTTCGAACAATGGAATTGGGACTATAACCTTGACTATTTCAGGTGGACAAGCGCCGTATAATGTCGTTTGGCAAGACGGATCAACAGGAAACAGTATTCAAGGTGGACCAGGCTCCTACTCTGCAGTAGTAACAGACAACGCAGGAAATTCGGCAACCCTTCCGGCAGTGCTGAACACCTACACTCAGCTTATTATCGAATCTACTTCTACCGATGTTTCTTGTTTCGGACTTTGCGATGGAAGTATAAATCTTAATATAATTTCAGGCACAGGGCCTTACGTTATATACTGGAGTGACGGTTCTGTTGGAGGTAATAATCTATCCAATATATGCGCGGGGATATACACCGCTGACGTTTATGACTCGAATGGATGTTCGGTCCTTATTATTGACACCATTTTCGAACCTGCGGCAATTACCAACTTGCCTGACATTCAAAATGTCACATGCGCAGGAGATTTAAGCGGATGGATTTTTAACAATCCACAAGGTGGAATAGCTCCATACACCTTCACTTGGAGTCATGATTTATTTTTGACTGAAAGCAGCGCAATCTATCTGCTTGCCGGAGACTACACTTCAACAATAACTGATTTCAACGGATGTGAATTCTCTGAAACAATCACTATTGAAGAGCCTGATTCGTTAGACTATTCCGTTGAACTCTTTGTTGAAGGCGGACTCGGTGTTGGTGAAGTTCAGATGACTACTACCGGTGGAACACCACCCTATCAATGGAATTGGCTTCATGGAGACACGAATGAAGACACAGGCATTCCTGAACTCACCACTAGCTATTGCATTATTACAGATGTGAACGGTTGCGCCATTCAGACTGAAAATTTCACAACACTTACTTCGGTTGAAGATTATGATTTCCAATTTGAGTTATTTCCTCAACCGGCAAATGAAACTCTTAATGTTTCAACGACTCAAACTTTCGAACGTTTAGATATTTTGAATTCAACAGGAGAGCGCATTTTTACCATGAGCAATCCACAAAGAATGCAACAAATAAATGTTTCTGAATGGAGTGCGGGAAGTTATATCCTTCAATTAACACAGGGCAATTCCCGAGTGAATCGCTTGTTTTTAGTGAAACACTAATTCAGTTCCAACAACTCGAAAGCCTTCTGCATGTCTGCATGCTGAAAACGATCTTGAACGTAGTGAGAAACAACCGCTCTTAATTGCGCGTGCATGTCTTCCACTACTTTCGAAGATTTAAGTGGACGTCTGAAATCCAATCCCTGAGCAGCGTTCAACCACTCAATGGCTAGAACTGACTGTAAATTTTTCACGACTTGAAAACATTTTGTTGCGCCATTCGCACCCATGCTCACATGATCTTCTTGTCCGTTGCTGCTGTCTATGGTGTCTACACTTGAAGGCGTACACAATTGTTTGTTCTGACTTACGATAGACGCGGCGGCGTATTGTGGAATCATGAAGCCGCTATTCAATCCTGCATCCTTCACTAAGAATACTGGCAATCCTCTTTGTCCTGAAATAAGTTTGTATGTTCTTCTTTCAGAAATGCTTGCAACTTCAGCTAACGCAATGGCTAAAAAATCCATGCTCAATGCAAGAGGCTGTCCGTGGAAATTTCCACCAGAAATAATCTGATTTTCTTCCGGAAAAATAATTGGATTGTCGGTTACCGCATTGATTTCTCTTTCTATAATGGAAAGCACATAAGAAATCGCATCATGCGAAGCACCCAACACTTGCGGAATGCAACGGAATGAATATGGATCTTGAACGTGTGCTTTTTTCTGAACTTGAATTTCACTTCCCTTCAATGCATCTTGCATGGAGATTGCTACAATTTGCTGTCCTTCTTGATTTCGAACACGATGGGTTAAATCTATGAACGGCTCAGGACGTGCATCGAATGCATCTACAGACATTGCTGCAATGGTTATGGCATTGTCGAACAAATGCTCGGCACGAATTAAATTCTCTACTGAATACGCCAACATAAACTGCGTGCCATTGATGAGCGCTAAACCTTCTTTCGATTGAAGTGTAATTGGCTTCAAGCCCTCTTCTTTCAATACATCGGCTGCGTTACGTTCGTATCCTTTGTACATCACTTTCCCTTCACCAATTAAAGGAAGACACAAGTGAGACAATGGCGAAAGATCTCCGCTTGCTCCTAATGAACCCTGCGTGAAAACGATGGGCAAAATGTTTCTGTGATAAAACTCCAACAACAACTCAACGGTTGCCAATTGAACGCCGCTGTGTCCGTGCGAAAGACTTTTGGCTTTCAAGACCAACATTAATCGAACAATTTCTTCAGGCACTTGATCGCCCATTCCGCATGCGTGTGAACGAAGTAAATTGTTTTGAAGAAGATTCAAATCTTCCTTTGAAATTTCGGTGTTGCAAAGCGAACCGAAACCCGTATTGATTCCGTAAACCGGATTTTCACTTGTCTCTAAATACGAGTCTAGAAAAGTTCTACATGCATGAATTTTCTCCTTCGCCACATCGGAAAGTGAAACGTACGCCTCACCAGTTCTAACAGCTGTTAAGTCGTTCAACACCCATTCTTCGTTTGGGCAAAGGATTAAATTATTACTCATAGAAATTAACTCAACTTAAAAACAATAGGCAAGGTCATAACAACTCTTTTCGGTTCTCCGTTTAAAGTTCCAGGAGTAAAATCTTTCAGGTTTTTCACCACACGAATGGCTTCCTTACCCAATACTTTTCCGAGATCACCTTCGGGCTGACGTAGAATTTTGATGTTCGAAATTTTACCGTTTTTTTCAACCACAAACTGAACGAATACCCTTCCTTCAAAACCGTTTTCTAAACAGACCTGAGGATAAACCATAGATTTTGCAAGGTCCTTAAACATCTGATTTTCTCCACCCTCGTATGCAGGCATAACTTCAGGAAAAACCAAGGGTTCTTCAACCACTGGCCCCGGAGGTGGCGGAGGCGATGGCATTGGATCAGGATCGGGCTGGGCAAAACAATGCGCAACGCTCAATACGAGTAGTAGGGAAAAGATATGCTTCATTATACCCATGAATCGCCTTTGTTAATCTTAATGTCGTTTACGAATTGCTTAATTTTTTGCTCGTCTTCTTTTTTGCAGACTAACAACGAAACACCTGTGTCTACCACAATGTAACCGTTTAGTCCGTGAAGTACAACCAACTTATCGCTTCCCACATGCACAACGCTGTCTGAACAGTTGTACAACATTACGTTCTCTCCCACTACTCCGTTGTTGTGTTCATCTGAAGACAATTGTGTATGAAGAGATCCCCAAGTTCCAAGGTCACTCCATCCGAAATCGCTTAAGACAACATTTACGTTTTTCGCTTTTTCCATTATACCGTAATCGATACTAATGTTTTCGCAACTGCTGTACATATTGTTTATGAATTCAGCTTCTTCAGCTGTTCCGTATTTTCCTTTTCCTTCTTCAAACTGAGAATACATTTCAGGAAGATGACTTTGAAAGGCCTTCATAATCGAAGGTAAATTCCACACAAAAATTCCAGAGTTCCAATAGAAATCTCCGCTTTCAATAAAGTCCTTCGCCAATTCCAAATTGGGTTTCTCGGTGAAGGTTTTTACTTTTTTCACGCGATCGTTGTCTACGTCTTTTGCATCTGCCCATTGAATGTATCCGTAACCGGTGTCAGGACGTGTAGGCTTAATTCCAAGCGTTACAAGATTTCCAGATTTGTTGGCTTGATTCATACTTATTTGAATGTCTTCAATGAATGAAGCTTCGCGTGTAATCAAGTGATCGCTTGGTGCCACAACAATGTTTGCATCGGGCGTACGTTCAGCAATCCAGAAGGCTGAATAAGCCACACACGGTGCCGTATTACGCATGAAAGGTTCACACAACACTTGCTCTGGTTTCAGATCTGGCAATTGCTCTAACACAAGCGCCTTGTATCGTTCATTCGTTACCACCAAAATATTCTCTTTCGGAACAAGGGGTAGAAAACGATCGTAAGTCATTTGAATAAGCGTGCGCCCGGTTCCAAGAATATCGTGAAACTGCTTTGGAAAAGCAGTGCGACTCATTGGCCAAAATCTTGAACCAATTCCACCTGCCATAATTACGCAGTAGTTTTTTGAAATATCAGTCATGTACTAAAAGTATCAAATTATTTTGGAAGTTTTCCAACCATTTTCGAAGGAACTACAATCTCGTCATACTCTTCTGCTGTAACGTGTCCTAAACGAATGGCTTCTTCACGAAGGGTTGTTCCATTCTTGTGCGCAGTCTTCGCAATTTCCGCGGCTTTGTAGTATCCTATTTTTGTATTCAACGAAGTCACCAACATCAATGAATTGTTCACCAACTCTTCAATGCGTGAGTAGTTCGGCTCTATTCCAACAGCACAATTCACATCGAAAGAAACGCAAGCGTCTCCTAACAAAATTGCACTTTGCAAGAAATTGTATGCCATCATTGGTTTGAATACATTCAACTCATAATGTCCTTGTGTGCCACCAACAGTGATTGCTACGTCGTTACCCATCACCTGCGCGCAAACCATAGTTAATGCTTCGCATTGTGTTGGGTTTACTTTACCCGGCATGATCGAAGATCCTGGCTCGTTTTCAGGGATATGAATTTCTCCAATTCCGCTGCGTGGTCCGCTCGCCATCATGCGAATGTCGTTTGCGATTTTATTCAATGAAACAGCCAATTGCTTCAATGCACCATGTGTTTCAACGATACCGTCGTGAGCAGCTAATGCTTCAAATTTATTCGGAGCTGTAATAAATGGAAGCCCGCTGAACTCAGCGATTTTTTCAGCTACCAATTCTGAATATCCTTCAGGTGTATTGATACCTGTTCCTACTGCAGTTCCGCCAAGAGCTAATTCACCTAAGTGAGAAAGTGTGTTGTTCAATGCACGCAGACCGTGATTGAGTTGCGCAACATATCCGCTTAATTCTTGACCCAGTGTAACCGGAGTTGCATCCATTAAATGCGTGCGACCAATCTTCACCACATTCATGAACTCTTTCGATTTCGCAGCAAGCGTGTCGCGCAGTTGTGTAACACCTGGAATGGTAACTCGCACAACCGCTTCGTATGCCGCCATGTGCATAGCAGTTGGATATGTATCGTTTGAAGATTGTGACTTGTTTACATCGTCGTTTGGATTCAACAACATTTGTCCTTCGCCCAATTGTCCGCCTGCCAAAACGTGTGCGCGGTTTGCAACCACTTCGTTCACGTTCATGTTGCTTTGTGTGCCTGAACCGGTTTGCCAGATAACCAATGGAAATTGATCGTACAATTCTCCGCGAACAATCTCGTCGCACACAGAAGAAATTGCATCGCGCTTGTCGACAGGTAACACTCCTAACTGACAGTTGGCGTGTGCTGCGGCTTTCTTCAATGTTCCGAAAGCTTTTACAATTTCCTTCGGCATACTTGCCTCTGGACCAATTTTAAAATTATTTCTAGAGCGTTCCGTTTGTGCTCCCCAATACACATGAGCGGGTACTTTTACTTCACCCATTGTGTCTTTTTCAATACGAAAATTTTCCATAATGATATTCGCTATTAAATTATAAATCGTCGTTGTCGGAATGCTGAACTCCTTTCCCTTGTCCCATTAAGAAGGCCTTCAAGAAATTATCTATTTCACCATTCATTACTTTTTCTACATCGCTAGTTTCTTCTCCGGTTCGAACGTCTTTCACCAATTTGTATGGTTGCATAACGTAGTTTCGAATTTGAGATCCCCATTCGATTTTCTTTTTCCCTGCTTCAATCTCATCGCGCGCAGCGTGACGTCTTGCAAGTTCCGCTTCGAACAATTGAGACTTCAATAATTGCAATGCCTTTTCTTTGTTTTGAAGTTGTGAGCGCGTCTCGGTATTATCGATGATGATACCTGAAGGTTTGTGTTTCAATCGAACCCCGGTTTCAACCTTGTTCACGTTTTGTCCACCTGCACCTCCTGAACGGAAGGTGTCCCAAGAAATATCTGCTGGGTTAATGTGAATGTCAATGGTGTCGTCTACTAACGGATACACATAAACACTCACGAAAGAAGTGTGACGTTTTGCGTTCGAGTCGAACGGAGAAATACGTACCAAGCGATGCACCCCGTTTTCACCCTTCAACATACCAAATGCAAAAGGGCCTTCGAACTCGAGCGTGCATTGCTTAACTCCTGCAACGTCTCCTTCTTGAAGGTCGAGTTCTTTTACTTTATGGCCGCTCTTTTCACCCCACATGATGTACATGCGCATGAGCATACTTGCCCAGTCGCAACTCTCTGTACCACCAGCACCAGCAGTAATTTGAAGGACAGCACTAAGATTATCTTCTTCAGCAGAAAGCATGTTTTTAAACTCAAGCTCTTCGAGT
>JBEIFO010000116.1:0-6577 GCA_040382375.1 Crocinitomicaceae bacterium | reverse complement strand
GGGGTAATTTGTTGCGCGGCATCGCTTAAGGCACTGTCAGGATTCGGATGACTTTCAATCATGATTCCATTCATGCCAAGGTCAATGGCGCGTTGGCTAACATCTTTCAGCAATGTCCTGTTTCCACAGATGTGGCTGGGGTCGCAGAGAAGAGGGATATCTGGAAATTGTGTTTTGAATTCAATTGGAATTTCCCAAAGGGGTTTGTTTCGGTAAGGAAGTTTATTGGCTACAGAGAACCCTCGGTGAATGGCACTTAAATCGGTAAGCCCTACTTTTTGAAATCGCTCAAAGGCACCTATCCAAAGCGAAAGGTCTGGATTAATTGGGTTTTTAATAAAGATAGGAATATTCACCCCACGAAGCGCTTCAGCAATTTCTTGCACCGAAAACGGATTTGTAGTTGTCCGAGCGCCTATCCAAAGGGCGTCGAAATTATTTTCGAGGCACAATTCAACGTGCTGGGAAGTGGCAACTTCCGTAATGATTTTAACGCCTGTTTGCTCCTTGGCTCTTTTCATCCAAGGAAGTGCTGCTACTCCCATACCTTCAAATGAATTTGGACTGGTGCGCGGCTTCCACAACCCAGCTCGGTAATAAGATAACGGTATTTTCAAACTTAAATCGCGAGCGGTTTGTATAACCTGTTCTTCAGACTCCGCGCTGCACGGCCCCGCTATCCATGTGAAATTACTTTTTATCTTTTCCATTTCGTCCATCAATCGTTTTGCGAAAGTACCTTATTCCCTTAGACACAAGTGTTTTTTAAAGACATAAAAAAAAGGGGAAAACTCCCCTTTGTGCCCTGGACTGGACTCGAACCAGCACACCTTACGGAACCACCCCCTCAAGATGGCGTGTCTACCAATTTCACCACCAGGGCAATTGAGAATAAAAAAAGGCAGTTTCCTGCCTTTTTTTATTTTGGTGATCCCGCTGGGATTCGAACCCAGGGCCCATACATTAAAAGTGTATTGCTCTACCAGCTGAGCTACGAGATCATCTTGCTCTTAAAAGCGGGTGCAAATATACACGAATTTTTCAAATTCCTATTTTTTTGAAGTCATTTTATTGAATGGGCAACTATTTTCTGAATGAAATAGTCAAGACATTACCTATTTTTGTTTTTATATGAATTTTCCAATTATGAAAAGATTATTTGTGGTTCTATTTTTCATGAATCTAGCGCTATTTGCGAATGCGCAGGTCTCTGCCTCTGCTAAAGTTAAGGCAGCTATGACAAGTTCTGTTTTGAAGTCTTTTTCTGAAGACCAATTGGCAGAGCTAAATTTTAAGGCAGATCACCTCGTAAGCGTTGAGCTTTCAAAGGGTAATTCAAAAAGTAATTTCAGCTTAACGAATCTTGAAAACGGAAAAGAAGTGAGTCTTTCGGATAACGAATTGACAAATTTCAATGCGTTACTGTTTGCAATTCCGCAAGACGAGGTAGTTTGTAATAATTTCACAATACAGTCTAAGGAAGGAAAATCCTACACCTTAGTTGTTCTTTCAAAACAGCAGTACAATCAGCAGTTGAAACAGTATTTGCGTGACATTAAAATGAAGAAATAATCTGAAATGATGAAGAAAATAATACTCCCACTTTTAGTCGCGTTTAGTTTTGTTGGCTTTTCTGCAAAGGCTCAAACCGATGTAATTAATATTAGTGATGCACCAACCTATACGGGCTGCGATTTTATTATGCATGATGATGCTGGTGGACTGCAGCCTTATTCGGCCAGTGCTTTTAACGTAGTCACAATTTGCTCCACAGCTGGTAACCAGTTGAATTTATATTTTTTGACGTTCACATTGAGCCCGGGTGACTTATTCACGATTTATGATGGACCTTCTGCAGCTGATCCTGTAATTGGAACATATACTGCCACAGATTTGCAGTTCCAAATGATTTCCAGTACCAACCCATCGGGTTGTTTAACCGTGTTTTTCCTTGCGAATGGTGATAATTTAACGGGTGACTTTATAATGCAAGGTTCTTGCGGTGTTCCATGCGCATTCCCATTGTCTGCGATCACTGCGTCTGAACCCTCTCCCTTTTTAGGTTGTCCAAGCGAACAAATTACGTTCGATGGTTCAACCTCGTTTTTACCGAATGGTGCTTCTTTATATTCTCACAATTGGGATTTTGGTGATGGTACTTCTGACAATGTAAGTTGGCCTACAGTAACACACACATACACTCAACCAGGGGTTTATCATGTGGTTTTAACAATTACAGTTTTAAGCGCAGACGGCAGTCAGCAATGCTCCAACTTGAATATTGGAGAATATTTTGTCTATATCTCAACTCCAATTCAATGGAATGCTACAGTTTCGGATTACGAGGTGTGTGTAGGGGTTCCCGTGAATATGGGCTCCACAGAATGGGTTGCAGCTCCAGATATGTCTATACAGAATTCACCTGCGAATGCGAGCTTCCCTACTTATGTGGTGCCTCAAGGTACCAATTTCGGGGATGGTGTTTATATCCCAGATAACCAAGGTTGTTTTCAGGCTGATTTGACTTTTACTCAATTTGGAAATGAAACCGTTACAAGTGCTGCGGACATTCTTGGAATTACCGCAAACATTGAGCATTCTTTTGCAAGCGATATTGTTATCAATATTATTTGTCCGCAAGGAAACACCATGCAATTGTTCAACGGAACGAATGGCGGTGGCGTATTTTTAGGAGAGCCGATTGACGTAGAAGACCAAAATCAACCTGGAGTTGGATACGATTACACCTGGGCGTCAACAGCACCGGTTACTTTTAATACAGCTATCTCAGGAATCGGATTAGGGTCTTCCTTGCCGGCAGGATCATATAATGCCGATGGAGTTTGGGGTGCACTTTTAGGTTGTTCGTTGAACGGCACATGGCAGTTTCAAATTTGTGACCAAGTAGGGGCCGATGATGGTTTCATTTTCGGATGGTCTCTTCAATTCGCACCGCAGTTTTACCCTGATAGTATTTCATTCACACCTCAAGCTCTTCCCGATCAGCACGATAGCTTTTGGTCTCCTGCAGATAACCTAACGTTTCAAGACACAAACATGAACAACGTTGTTTTCATGTCGAATACGCAGGGCGTGTTTCCCATGGTTTATCAAGTTACAAGTGACTTCGGTTGCACATACGACACAACTTTCAATATTACGGTTTACGGACCCCCAACCATCAGTTTTGCAGACAGTATTCACTTCTGCGGATTGCCAGTTAATTTGAATCCAACTTACGGAAACGCATTGCCAAATACGACCTACGCTTATCAATGGAGTCCAGCGGCGAACGTAACTGTTCCAAACATTGCTTTCCCTCAGGCAACAGGACTTCAGAACGCGGCTTGGATTTCGGTGACTTCATGGCCAACCTATGATAACACTTGTACTGGAACAGATTCAGTACGCGTTTGGATTCCAGCAACACCACCAACAGCTCCGTTTACAACCGACTCCGTTTGTTTAGGTGAACAGATCTTTTTGACATCGCCATTTATAAATCCAACCTACACATACCAATGGTTCTTGTCCGACACGATAGTTCCAAACGCATCGTCTGAGATTTATAGCCCATGGGCAGGTGTGCCTAACGAGCAGTTTATTTATTCTATTGAAATTACTGAGCCGGTATGTGGATTCACTTCTTCAACGGAATTTGGAGTTACCTCACTTCCTTGTGATGTGTTCTTGCCGAATATTGTATTGTTGAACGGAACAACGGATAATCAAACTTTGAACTTTGGAGAAGCCTTGTTCTACTACGCTAACGCGAGTGTAGAAGTGTTTAACAGATGGGGCGATTTGGTTTATGAGAGTACCGATTACAAAAACGACTGGTCTCCGAACGACTTGTCTGATGGCGTCTTTTATTATGTGCTCAAGGTTACTAGCCCTACAGGTAAAGTGGAAGATTACCCAGGTTATTTCCACTTAATGAGAAATTAATCATTCAATATATTTGAAATAAGGGGCGATCTTCGCCCCTTATTTATTTCTGGCCATGACCCTTCAAGAAAATTTAGCATATCTCGGAAATCTTGCGGAGCTTCTTAAAATAGAGCGCGACGAAGATTGGGCGCGCTTTCAAAAACAATTGAAAGAACAACCGGTTAATGCGCGAATAAAGGAAGGACTTACTTGGTTTCCCTTGAAGATTGTTGAAGATGGATTTGGCTTCGGTTCGTATCCGTTTTTGGTGGTGGAAAAAACCAACGGTCCAGCTAAGCATTCGTTTCAATCCGGTCAGCCCGTTGAATTGTTTTCCAATCATGAAAATCATCAAGGAGAATCAATCAAAGGAACAATCGCATTCGTGGATCACTCAAGAATGAAAATTCAATTTAGAGTCGACGAATTACCTGATTGGACCGACGATGGAAAAATAGGATTGAATGTATCCTTCGATGAGAAGTCTTACAAGGAAATGTTTGCGGCGCTGAACAACGTCATTAACGCAAAGAATAATCGTTTAGCAGAAATTCGTGATGCGATTACTTCGGAAGAGAAACGACTTTCAGAAATTGAATATTCCGGTTCACACGGGAACTTGAACGATTCTCAGAATGAAGCCGCGCGAGGTGTTGTGAATGATTTGGTTGTGAGCGTTGTTCACGGTCCTCCAGGCACTGGAAAAACAACCACGCTCATTCATGCCATGCAGGAGTTAGCAAGGTTGAAAAAGAAAGTCTTGTGCTGCGCTCCGAGCAATGCGGCAGTTGATCATTTGGTGGAAGGTTTGGGAGAGAAGGGATTGAAAGTTTTACGTTTGGGGAATCCGGCGAAAGTGCATTCCAAAGCAAATGCATTTACGGTTGATGTGAAGTTGGTGGAAGACAAAGACTATTCTCGCGTGCGTGAATGGAAAAGAAGAGCGAAAGAATTGCGCTCGTTGGGAAGCAAATACAAACGTTCGTTTGGCAGAGAAGAAGCAGAGCAGCGCAAATTAATTTTCAAGGAAGCAAAAGAAATGATGCGCGAAGCGCGCGAGACGGAATTGTTTTTATTGGATAGACTCATCGATCAGGCCGATGTGATTTGTACTACGCTCGTAGGATCTGCGAATGATATGCTTCGCGATCGCGTGTTCGATGTTGTTGTGATCGACGAAGCAGGACAGGCGCTCGAGCCGGCCTGTTGGATTCCCATAGCGAAAGGAAATAAATTGGTTTTAGCTGGCGATCACTTGCAACTTCCTCCAACTATTTTTTCGAATGATGCAGCGCAGAAGGGCTTGGCAATTTCGCTCATGGAAAGAACTGCACGCATTGAAAAAGGCGTGCATTTTCTGAATGTGCAATATCGCATGAACGAAAAGATTGCGGCGTTCAGCAACGAGTATTTCTATGAAGGAAAACTCACGGCAGATAAATCCGTTGCGCGTCGTATGTTGGAAGGAGATTTGAATCCGATTCAATTCATTGACACTGCTGGAACGGGATACAACGAAGAGGCAGGAGCAGAGGGTCATTCGCGCATGAACAAAGGCGAAGCTGAATTGGCCATGAAAATGTATTCGATGTTGAAGGAACAGACGCAACAGTTTTTTTCATGCGCCTTAATTTCACCGTATCGCGCGCAGATTGAATTGTTGGAACGTGTGTTCAAAGAAGAGGAGGTGACGATTAATACCGTGGATTCGTTTCAAGGACAGGAAGCAGATGTGGTTATTATTTCTTTGGTGCGAAGCAACGACGAGAATGAAATTGGATTCTTGAAAGACTACCGCAGGATGAACGTTGCGCTTACTCGCGCTAGGAAGAAGTTGATAGTGATTGGAGATAGCGCAACAATAGGCGGAGATTCATTTTATCAGGAAATGCTTCAGTTTTTTGAAGCCCAAGAGTCTTATGAAAGTGCGTGGATTTACATGGGCTAGTTTTCAAAAAATATCTTATTTTCACTTTATGAAAAAATCGAAATTTCTTTTTGCGGTTATGATGATGATGGTTTTGGTTTCTTGCGATCGTTGCAAGGATGATCCCAATTCATTGGATGTTCCAACGGTTTACATAAAGATTGTGACAGACTCAACACAAGAGCGATTGAACAACTTGGGAGTGCCTTCAACCGTGCCTGCGGGACACGCAGCGTTAAATCCGTTGTTTCAAAAAATTTCTGCACATTACATTGAATTCACGCCGAACATGTATACCGCTTTAGGTGGGGGTGAGGTTGTTTATCACGCCGATGAAACCATGGCAGGCGGAGCGAATGCGATTGATTTCGCGAAAGCCAGAATTGCGGCGCCGGGAGAAATTTTTGTAGCGGTTCCCATTAGTTCATTTACCCCGGGTACTTACGAATATGTTCGTGCTTCGTTGTTGTATCAGAATTTCGATGTGAACTTGTTGGCGAATGGATTCGATTTAACGGGACGTGTGGCGAGCTTTGTTGGCTTCAATACATACATCACGGACTATGCAATCAACACACAGTCTGTGGCGGTGAATAATGATGTGTTGCAAGGCTATTGGGGATTTGAGACGAGTGTATTTGGAACTCCATATGTTACTTCAGGACAAGCACCTCCGGGTGCAACCACAGTTCCGAATCCGATATTTGCAACCTCTCCCAT
>JBEIFO010000115.1:0-6584 GCA_040382375.1 Crocinitomicaceae bacterium | reverse complement strand
TATTTCACTTGTTTTTGGAAGTCTTTCCATGTGGATGAACATTGGCGCTTGTGTGCTCTTGGGACTTACACTGGCTGGAATCGGATTCAACTTGATGCACGACGGTGCTCACGGAAGTTTTTCAGATAAGAAATGGTTGAATGAAATTATGGCTCACACCTTAAACATGGTGGGTGGAGATGTTAGTTTATGGAAGACGAAACACAACGTCATTCACCACTCATTCACGAACATTGAAGGACACGACGACGACATTAACATTCAGCCCATGATGCGCACGAATGAAAACCAGCCGCGTTACAAGATTCATCGCTTTCAGCACATATACGGATATTTGTTGTACTGCCTTACTTACATCTCTTGGGTTTGGATAGACGATGTAAAGAAATACAGAACGCAGCAGGTGGGTATTACCAAACTGAAAAAATTCACGTTTATCAACCACTTCACCTTTTGGGCTACGAAGTTGAGTTACGTGGCAACTTTTGTCGTTCTTCCAATTATTTTCAAAGGAGTATTGGCCGCCATTTTAGGATACTTAATCGTTTCCATGGTAACAGGAATAGTTATCGCCGTTGTGTTTCAATTGGCACACGTGGTTGAATCGGTTTCGTTCAACAATCCAGATGATACTAACGGTGTCATTGAACAAGAATGGGCCATTCACCAAATCAACACCACCAGTAACTTCGCAACACGAAACCCTTTGGTATCTTGGTTTACAGGCGGATTGAATTACCAAGTGGAGCACCATTTGTTCCCACGTATTTCACATGTTCACTATCCAGCTTTGAATAAAATTGTTCGTGAGACGTGTGAGAAATTCGGTGTTCAATACAACGAATACGGCACTGTTGTGGCTGCGGTGCGTTCACATACCCGTCACTTGAAAACAATGGGTATTGCGGACTAAAACTTAGCGCAAGGAATAATTCTTCGTTTTACCTTTCTCATGTTTCTGTTGTTTGCCCACAAGTAGGTAAAACTTATCTCGTGTGAACCACCTGTATTTCCGACAGCCAACTGAGAGGTCGTGATGTCATAGCTGTATCCAACCTTATACTTTCCAGTTTGAAAACCAATAAGCGCAGAGAAAGAATCTCTGTTTGCATGTTGATATTGATTTGACTTCACAGGAAGTCCACGATACCAAATTCCTAAAACAATTGGATTCAATTCAGTGTAAACTCCAATATCTAATTGATCGAATTTACCCTGTGCTTGATAGTTAAACGCAAACACCAAGTCTTTTCCAACCTTCGAATAATAGTTCGATTTAATCTTCGTTCGCAACCCTCCATGAACCGAAAGTCTGGTCGGAATAATCTCAGTGGTTGCATTGTAGATGGCTTCATTCGGCTTGTTCATGTGATACACAGAAACACCCATCCAAGCTTTTGCTGAATAAAGTAATGCGCCAGCAGATGCATCGAAATATTTCGCTGGACCATAAGAAATCCCTTCGTAGCTAGGATCCCCATCGCGAATCATTTGATCATAAAAAACTAAGTTTCCAAAATCCAATGTTTTGTTTACGAATCCAAATTGTAAAGCGGGTCTAAAAAACAAGCCATGCTTCACTTTTACTTCATACGCATATTGAAATTGAATGGAAGATGTCTTCAAATTGCCACTTCCCAACTTATCACTTCCGGCAATAATTCCAAATCCGCTGTTTATGGAAGAGGCGTAATGGTCATAAGCGAATCGATACGATTTGAATCCACCCGGAATCATTGACCACTGATTTCGATAAAGCGAACTCAACCTACTCTGCGCTGAAGCACCGGCAAACGCCGGATTAAGCAGTGTTGGCGCTGAATAAAACTGCGTGTACTGTTGATCTTGAGCAACCGATTTCAAGGCCAAGCAAGCCATCAAAGCCATGAAAATTAATCGAAGTGTATTCTTTGTTTTCATCGTGCTAAAAGTGTTAGATCGCCTGTTAAAATTTTGCTAGTTCCGTTAGAGAATGTAACTGATGCTTTCCAGGCATAAACATCTTCCTTACTTAAAGCTCCTCGATAGTATCCGTCCCAACCGCGATTTATATCGTTCGTTTCAAAAATTTGTTCTCCCCATTTATTGAAGATTTGAAGTTCGTAGGATACCACTCCCTTATGCAGTGGACAGAAAATATCGTTTGTGTATCCGTAAGGATCATAAATACCATCGCCGGGGCCACTGGTACTGGGAGTAAACGCATTGGGATATTCCAAATACCCATCGCCGTAGGCAAAGACTACGTCTTCAAGTATCAATGTATCTGGACAATTGAATTCGTTGTTCGCAATCAATTGAATGCTGAAGGTGCCTTCGATATCGTAAAAATGCTTTGGACTTTCTTCATTGCTTACGAATCCGTCACCGAATGACCATTCGAAAATTGAAGCGTTGTCACTTGCGTTCTGACATAAAACGGGTTGATCTGGAATTACCACCTGATGCGGATTCACCGTGAAAGAGGCAACTGCGTTGGCGTGCACCACAAATAGATTCGTGAGTTCTAATGTATCATTCGTTCCATCGAAACCATGCACAACCAATGTTGCACCGAAGACACCTGCATTGTAGAACGTATAAACCGGACTGTCTGAAGTGGTGTAACCGCCGTCGCTGAAAAACCACTCGTAGCTATCGGCGTATTGCGAAAGATTGTTTAAGGTTACAGTCAAAGGAACACAGCCCTCACCATTTCCTTCAAACAAAGCAACAGGCGCCGGAGGAATAATGGTAATGCTTTGCGCGGTGGTATCGGTGCACAATCCTTCATTCACGATGAGTTCAATGTTGTACGTTCCCCATGTTGGGAATACATGATCACCTGGATTGGAAACATAGTATTCGCTTCCGTCTTCCAATGTCCATTGATAACCTAGACTAAAACCTATGGCATTCTCTTGCAAGTTCACCACATTGTTTGGCCATGTTTGAACCAAGGGCGTTGCTGTAAATGCAGCGGTTGGAAAAGGATGCACAACAACCCACAAATCCGTTGTCACTTCACATCCGTAAATATTCGTCGCAGTTAAACTCACAACGAATGTGGTGTCTACTGGATACGGATTGTAAAACGTTCCTTGCTCGTTGAAGCTTGTGCTCGTGTCTCCATTTCCTAAATTCCAGAAGTAAGATGTTGCGCCTGTGCTTTGGTTATCGAAGACAACTTCAACTGGATTACATCCGGAAACAATAACATCGGCGTCTGCAACCACTTGCGGGAGAACAGTCACTTGATCGGTCCAAACATCGGTGCATCCATTCGGTGCTTCAACAGTAAGCGTAATCTGATACGTCTGCGATTGATTCGATAAATTGAAATACGTATGCGTGTGTTGCGCGGCTGATGTCGTTGAATTCAATGCGTCGCCATATTCCCATGAATAAGCATTTGCTCCTTGTGATGCGTTCGTTAAATCTACATTCAACGGGTAGCAACCATACACTGTATCTATGGATGCAATTGCATTCGGAGAATACAAGACAGTTAGCGGATGAGTCACGGTATCTGTGCATCCGAATACACTCGAGCTCACCAGAGAAACCATGTAATTCAAATCTTGAAGTCCATTGTTGGAATACAAGTGATACGGGTTGAACGCGTTCGAATAAAACCCGTCACCGAATGACCATTCGGCCGAGGTTCCTATTGTAGATGTGTTGTTGAATTGCGCTTGTACACTGGCACATGCAGCACCTGTCCATGAGAAACTCGCTGTTACTGAAGGATAAACGGTAATTTGAACAGTATCTAGGCTTGAACAAGTGCTTACCTGATTTGCTTGTAACACCGCAGAGTAGGTAACAGGTTGAGCGGTGTTGTTTACATACAAGAAATCGTGCGCAGCCAAAGCAGTTGTGCTCGTTTGACCATTGCCGTAATTCCAATTGTAACTCAATGCTTGCAACGAATTGTTCTGAAAAGTAACATTCAATGGCGAGCAACCAGAATACTGCTGTGTGGAAAGATTCGCTATCGCCTGCGGATTCACAGTTACTTGGAATGAAATACTATCGGCACATCCAAAGGCATTTTCAGAATAACACGTCACCGTGAATTGCTGTGGCGAAAGCGTATTGTTCACATACGTATGCATTGGAGAAGTGTTGATGGAAGTTGCTCCGTCGCCGAAGTTCCAAACGTAAGTAGATCCGCCAGGCATGTATGGCGTTTGCAGGGTGAAAGGAGAACATCCCTCAACCACAGGCATGGACCATTGCAAATCAAGTGAAGGACTCACTTCAACCGCAACGCTTGCGCTGTCTGAACATCCTTGCGCGGAAGTGACTGTTAACTCTGTTTCGAAGGTGTTTAACACACCGTTGATGTTGAAGAAAGTATGCGTTGCATTAGCAGTGCTAGCCGTTCCGAAATCACCAAAATTCCATTCAAACTGATTTCCATTTAATGAAGTGTTTTGAAAATTGACTTCTAACGGTCCGCAACCAGCAATGTCTGAATAAGTAAATGACGCATTCACTTCCGGATAAACATGAACGAAATAGGTCTCGGCATCTGTGCAGCCGTAAATGGAAGTTCCAACCAAATGCACAGTGTAATCTGCTGTAATTCCTGAAAGATTTTGATACGTGTAAGAAGGAGTTGCGGCGGTTGAAACATCGCCGTTCCCAAAACTCCAAGCGTAATTTGAAACACCCGGAAAGAACGGCGCTTCAAACGTGAAAGGCGAACAGCCTGAAACCGTTGGATTGAACAAAGGGAAAATCAATGGCGGATAAATAAGCACATCGTTGCTCACCGTATCGGCACATCCGCCAATGGAAGATGCAATCAAACTTACATTCCATGTATTCGGAACGCCCGTGGCGTTCGTATACAAATGCGATCCATTCAACCCCGTTGAACTACTACCGTCTCCATAATTCCAAACATACGTCGACGCATTTGTAGAAGTATTCGCAAACCCAATCGTTATCGGCGCGCACCCATCATCATCGGTTTGCGAAAAAGATGCATGCGGTTGCGGATAAACAGTTACCGGAAACGAAATGCTGTCGAAGCAACCGAATGCCGATTCACCCACCAGCGAAACGGTAAATTGCTCAATCGCATTCGTCAGGTTATTGTACGTGTGAACCGGTGAAATCAGTGATGAAGTAAATCCATCACCGAAGTTCCATGAAAACCCTTGAATACCTCCAATAGCAGGCATCTGCGCACTAAACGGAGAGCATCCTTCTAACGATGTAAATGGAAGTTGGATATCCAAAATTGGATATATAGGAAGCGCCAATGTCGCAGTATCCAAACATCCGCCACTCGAATAAGCCACCAACGTCACATCATACCACCACAAGAATCCACTGTTGTTGTTGTAAGCATGACTCGGATCTTCAACAACCGATGTCGCCCCATCGCCAAAATTCCATGCATAAGAAGAGGCGCCCAAAGACAAATTGTTAAACGCAACAGGCGCCGTTGAACATCCCAATTCATTATTCGCGATTTCAAAATTCGCAACTGCACCACCCAATACAGTGACTACACTGCTCTGAGTATTCGTGCACCCAAATTGATTTGTTGCGGTAAGCACAACGTTGTACGGCAAATTGTAAATCGTGTTGTTTCCAAAAACATGCGTCTCATTTGTATTGCTTGAAAGAGGACCGTCATTAAAATTCCAAGAAAAAGAAGTGGCCCCTTGAGAAGTGTTGGTGAATGCGACTTCCAAAGGCTGACATCCCGAAACAATATCTTGGGTGAACGATGCAATTGGATTCGGATGAACTGTAATATTTCCTTGATTGCTAGCAGAGCAATAAGGTGTGCTAATGTTTAATGTTATCGGAAAAGTTCCTTCAGCATTGTAGACATGCGTTGGCGTTAATTGATTTGAAGTTCCACCATCACCAAACGTCCATTGTGCGCTCGTTATAGGGTTTCCAGGAGCAGTTACTGAAGTGTTGGTAAAGATGGCATTGGCACCCACACACGGACTCGTAACTGTGAATGCAGGAACAGGTGTTGCGTAAACGTGCAAGACCTCTGTATCTGTCTTCGTACACCCGTTTGCGCTGGTCACCAAAACAGAAATGTTGTAATTGCCTGGAGCAGTAATGGTCAACGTATCAGGCGTCTGACCCGTGTACGTTCCAAATGAGCCTAAATTCCAATTGAATAAAATTCCTGAATTCGATACTACGTTGAGTGCAGTAGTTAATGAATCACATGCTTGGGCTGGCGAAGCTGTAATACTCGCGGTTGGACTTGGTAGCACTGTCACTACTACGGAAGCTGTATCCGCGCATGCATCTCCCAAACCAGCGAAGTAGACTCTATTTCTAACAACAAAAGTACCGACAGTATTAAACGTGAAGTTCACATTTCCACTTCCTAAATTCTGCCAATTGTTGTTGTTACCGAAGTTCCATTGGTAAGACTGATTGTTTCCTGAAGAGCCTTGGTAGAATGTCACTTGTCCACCCGAACAAATCGTATCCGTTGAAGCAGAAATACTCGCAACCGGCGGAGGCACAATATGAACGGTAATTGATTGCTCAACCACACCGCAATAACTGCTATCAGATAATGTAACGGTGTAATCTCCTACTCCAGGAAATGC
>JBEIFO010000114.1:0-6634 GCA_040382375.1 Crocinitomicaceae bacterium | reverse complement strand
GTTCCTACTTTCTTCATTGCATCTGCAATCAATGAACCTACGGTCTCATCGTTGTTTGCTGAAATAGTGGCAACCTGCTTAATCTTTTCGTAGTCAGAACCTACTTCTCTTGAGATATTACGCAATTCTGAAACAACCGCCTTAACAGCTTTGTCCATGCCGCGTTTCAAATCCATTGGATTAGCACCAGAAGCTACGTTTTTCAAACCAGCTCCAACCATTGCCTGAGCTAAAACGGTTGCAGTCGTTGTGCCGTCTCCTGCTTGGTCAGCAGTCTTACTCGCAACTTCCTTCAACATCTGAGCTCCCATGTTTTCAATAGGGTCAGACAATTCAATTTCTTTCGCTACGGTTACACCATCTTTCGTGATGTGCGGTGCGCCGAATTTTTTATCGATAACTACATTACGTCCTTTTGGACCTAAAGTAACTTTTACTGCATTTGCCAATGCATCAACACCCGCTTTTAGTTTTTCTCTCGCAACGGTGTCGAATGTGATTTCTTTTGCCATGATTTTCTAAATTTTAATAATTAAACAATTGCAAAAATGTCCGATTCGCGCATGATCAAAAGATCTTTTCCGTCAACGCTAATCTCTGTTCCAGCATACTTGCCGTATAAAATGGTGTCTCCTGGTTGAACCGTTGTTGGCTCATCTTTTTTTCCTGGCCCAACAGCGATTACAGTTCCTCTCTGTGGTTTTTCTTTCGCAGTTTCAGGGATGATTATTCCTGAAAGGGTAGTGGTTTCAGCTGCTGCTGGCTCTACCAAAACGCGATCTCCTAGTGGTCTAACGTTATTTGACATGTTTGTTTGATTTTAATGTTTGTGCCCGTCGTAGTCACTATTTGTGCCAAGCGGGATTTTGTTTGTTTAGTGTGAACTTTCGTCAGTAAAGGACAAAAAAAATGTCAGTAGTTTGAAGTACTGACATTTTAATAATGCTATTGTGACAATTATTGACCCTGTTGTTGTCCTTGTTGTTGTTGGTCACCACCACCTTGCTGTTGTCCACCCTCTGCTTGCTCAGTCTGCTGCTCTTCTTCCGTCGCAGGGCGAGCAGAAGTTGATAGACTGGTAGAAGCTAAACAAAGAACAAATAAGGCGAGGCCTAAATACCAAGTTGCTTTTTCTAAGAAGTCTGCTGTACGCTTAACTCCACCAATTTGCGCGCTACCTGCGAAGCCAGACGATAGTCCGCCACCTTTTGGATTTTGAATTAATACTACTAATCCAAGTAGAAGTGCTGCGATTACGATTAAAACGGTTACGATAAATTCCATGATTTATTAAAATTTGAAGTCCACAAAGATACACGAATTCAAGGAGGAACAAAGGAAGATCCTTTATTTTCTTTGGTTTAAGACTTTTAGTTGATTTTCGAAGTGAATTTTTTTCTCGGGATGAAGTTCAATCAGCCGTTTGTATGCCTTTCGCGCACGGTCTATTTTCCCTTGCGCAGCATACAATTTCGCCATAGTCTCGGTTACCCAATCGAAGTTTTCCTCTAAACTATCCTTGGCGAAACTTACTCCAGTATATTGCTCTACTTTCCCTGGCGTAATGCGCGGTTCAGTGGCGATGAATTTCTCTATCAAATTCAAAGTCGGCTGAATAGACTCTGTCGATTTTCTTCCCTCTTCTTCCCCTCTCTTAACTTCTCTCACTTTTTCTTGTCCCTCTTCTTTCTTTTCCTCTGAATCACTCACACTTCTCAGCCAAGTGAACAACGCATCATCTTGCGAAGCATCTTTCGAAGAATCTTGTGCAACATCTTGCTTCACATCTTTCGAAGAATCTTGTGCAACATCTTGCTTCAAATCTTTCGCAGAATCTTGCTCCGCATCTTGCTCCGCAAAATCCCCACTCACCTCAAGAAAAATAGAACTCGAAACAGCAGTCGCTAAAATTGATTTATCCAAGAAATCTAAATCTCTTACCTCTTCTTCCCCTCTCTTATCTTCTCTTCCCTCTTGTCTTACCTTTTCTTCCCCTCTCTTAACTTCTCTTACCTCTGGTTCTTCCATCATAGATGCCGCCAATTCCGACAACGAAGTCGAAGAAGGTGCTAATGTAACTGGAGTAGTCTCAAGAATTATTTCTGGAATAATTTCGGTTGGAAGGGTATCAACTAATTCGGTCGGAGTCTTCTTCTGAAGAATCGGCTCCTTCAAAAAACCATACAACCATGTTCTGTTGGAATGAAGGGTAGAGGCTAATGCAATTTGTCCAGAAGTCTTGTGACTCTTATTGTCCTGATAAGCTTTCGCTAAATAGGAGTGAGCCAAACTAAACCACGGGTAATTTTTGGCTATGGTTTCCAAGTCTTCAATAGGCATAGAGGCCAACAAATGTGGCGACTTCAGCAGCTCATTGAATTGTGTGTTTTCCATTACCAATTACCTACACTAGCGTTATAAATTTCTTGCGCAAGCTGATCGTTAATCTGCTTCCACAAATCTTCTTGTACAGCAAATAAACTCTCTGTTGCTGAGAAGTCTGCGAATTTCGTGAATGATTTCTCAAAATTCAAATCAGGCTCAAGCGTATTCGTGTATTTTATTTTTACTGTTATGGAAAGGCGCGTCAACGAAGCCGTTTCATTGCTCTGAATGGCCATTGGCGCAACAACGTAATTTGTTACACTGCCTTCAAACTGTAAATCGCCATTTGTTTCGCTTAACGAAAGAGGACTTTGAGAAAGCATCACGTCTTTGAAATTCTCAGTTAAACGCTGAGAATAGGTTGGAGATGCAAGCGCAGTTTGCGGCTTTAAATACGAAACTGAAAAAGTCTTTGCTCCGCTGAATTGTCCGCCACTAAAGGAATATCTTATCTCGCAGGAAGCGAAAAGAAGCATTACAAGCAGCAATCCAACGGCGTATTTATTCATTTACCTAAATCGTATTCTTTAATTTTTCTGTATAACGTGCGTTCTGAAATTCCAAGTTCCTGAGCTGCGTATTTTCTTCTGTTTCTGTGTTTCTGAAGTGCTTTTTTTATTAAATCTTTTTCAGTCTGGCTCAAAGAAAGTGATTCTTCAACTTCTTCTTCTTCGTTATTTCCACTTCCCAAATGTATGATATTACTCGCTGGAGTCATACGAACGGGAAGATCTGAATTTTCATGCTCCTCGGCTTGAAAAACTTTTTGGAACAACGCGGCAGTTTCATCAGAATTCACAAAGCCACTTCCACTTTGTATCATTTCCAAAACCAATTTCTTCAAGTCGGTTAGGTCGTTCCGCATATCGAACAAAACCTTATATAAAATCTCACGTTCACTGAAATCATTGCTGTTGCTTCCCCCCATAATCATGGGCTTGTTGGTTGCAAGATCTTGTGGTAAATAACGAATCAACAATTCAGGAGTGACGGAACGCTCAGTTTCTAGAATACTTATTTGTTCCGTAATGTTTTTTAATTGTCGAATATTTCCTGGCCAACGATACTCTCGAAGGGTATTTGCCGCTGAATCGGAAAGTTGAAGAACGGGAATGCGATAGCGCTCCGCGAAATCGGTCGCGAATTTCTTGAACAACAGTTCAATATCGGCCCCGCGATCACGCAAAGAAGGCATGAAGATGGGCACTTGATTCAATCTGTAGTATAGGTCTTCACGGAATTTTCCATTTTGAATGGCCTGCCCGAAATTCACATTGGTTGCTGCGACTACCCGAACGTTCGTTTTTTGAACTTTAGAAGAACCCACGCGAATGAATTCACCTGTTTCTAACACACGCAACAAGCGCACTTGGGTTCCTAGTGGAAGTTCTGCAACCTCATCTAAGAAAATAGTTCCGTCGTTGGCTTCTTCGAAATACCCCTTCCGACTTTCATGTGCTCCCGTGAAAGATCCTTTTTCGTGTCCGAATAATTCGCTGTCAATAGTCCCTTCCGGAATAGCTCCGCAGTTAACGGCTATATAGGGGCCGTGTTTTCGCGAACTTAAATGATGAATAATTTTCGGTATGCTTTCCTTTCCCACACCACTTTCCCCGGTGATCAAAACCGACATATTGGTAGCGGCAACCTGCATGGCAATATCCAGTGCGCGATTAAGCGCAGGGGCATTGCCAATAATTCCATAGCGAGTTTTTACTGATTGAATTTCCATAATTGCCGTTTAGTCAAGAACTAAACAAAGGTAGCGAAAGGTGACATTCTGTCACGTTAAAAAATTAATCGATGTAAGAGTCGATTTCTCCGATTAACGTCACTGCGGTCGCAGAAAGAGCGTTTACCCATACATATTGACCCATTTTCGCTTCATTTTTCGGGAAAACCACCACAACGTTCTGTCCGTTGCGTCCGTAATAATGCTCTTGGGATTTTTTAGAAACACCTTCAACTAAGACTTTATGTCGCTTGCCAACATGGGCAGCTGTTCGTTCGGTAACGCAGGACATGTGCATGGCTATGATTTCATTCAGGCGCTGACTTTTCACTTCTTCCGAAATATTGTCTTCGAATTTTCTTTCGGCCAAGGTGCGAGGTCTTTCGGAATATTTATACATGTAGGCCATGTCGTATTTAATTTCCGACATAAGAGAAAGTGTATCTGCATGCTCCTCATCGGTCTCATCGCAGAACCCAGCAATCACGTCTGTGCTAATTGCACATTCAGGCATATACTTGCGAATGGCCGCAATGCGATCGAGATACCACTCGCGGGTGTATCCGCGATTCATACGTTTGAGCACAACTGAATTTCCACTTTGAACCGGCAAATGAATGTAATCGCAAATATTCTCATATCTCGACATAGTTATAAGAACTTCGTCGGTCATGTCTTTCGGATGACTGGTTGAAAAGCGCAATCTGAGCTTCGGACTAACCTCAGCAACAGACGCAAGTAATTGAGCGAAGTTTACGGTTGGTTCATTCGCGTCTATAATATCTCCTTTCGCTGTGATGTTCCACTTGTAACTATCTACATTTTGACCAAGAAGGGTGACTTCTCGGTAGCCGCGATTGAAAAGATCGGTGGCTTCTTCAACAATGCTTTTCGGATCGCGGCTGCGCTCTCTTCCGCGTGTAAAGGGAACTACACAAAAGGAACACATGTTATCGCATCCGCGCATAATGGAGATGTATGCAGTCACACCATTGCTGTCCAAGCGAACCGGAGTAATTTCACCATAGGTTTCTTCACGGCTAAGCAAAACGTTTACGGCTTTGCTTCCGTGTTCCACTTGTGAAACGAGTCGAGGTAAATCGCGGTATGCATCTGGACCAACAACCATGTCGACCAGCTTTTCTTCTTCGAGAAGTTGTTCACGCAAACGTTCGGCCATACAACCCAGCACACCTACCATCATTGCAGGTTTACGTTTTTTTACTGAATTCAAAAATTCGAGTCTTCCGCGAATGCGTTGTTCTGCGTTATCGCGAATGGCGCAAGTGTTTAGGAGCACTAAATCGGCCTCTTCAACATCGCGTGTGGTGGTGAATCCTTCTTGCGCCATAATAGAGGCTATAATCTCGGAGTCAGCAAAATTCATTTGGCAACCGTAACTCTCGAGCAAGAGTTTTTTTTGCGGCTTATTCGTGTTTATGGGAGTCGAAATTTCAAAAAATTCCCCCTGTCTTGTCTCGTCAATTTGTTTTTCTTCCACAGTGTCTGGCTGTTTTGATTAGTGTGCAAAAATAATCTATTTCTATAGAAATAGCATATATAATCGCATAACCAATTTGGATACTAACGGATAAATGCATATACCTTTGCCGCAATTCAAAAACAAAATATGGCTAAAAATCTTGTTATAGTAGAGTCCCCTGCAAAGGCGAAAACCATCGAAGGGTACTTAGGGAGTGACTACGTTGTAAAGGCTAGTATTGGTCACGTTCGCGATTTGCCAAAGAATAATTTCGCAGTAAGCGCTGACGGAAATTTCGATGTGACTTACGTTGTTTATCCAGATTCTGAAAAAGTGGTGAATGAGCTAAAGAAATTGGCGAAAGAGGCAATTAAGGACAATAAGTTTGTTTGGTTAGCGACGGATGAGGACCGCGAGGGAGAGGCTATTTCTTGGCATTTGTTAGAAGCAATGAAAATCGATGAGAGTAAAACCAAGCGTATTGTTTTTTCTGAGATTACCAAAAATGCAATCCTAGCGGCAATGGAAAAACCAAGAACCATAGATATGGACTTGGTGAATGCGCAGCAAGCGAGAAGAATATTAGATAGAATAGTAGGATTTGAACTTTCTCCGGTCTTGTGGAGAAAGGTAGGCCCGTCTTTGAGCGCTGGTCGAGTTCAGAGTGTTACCGTGAGATTAATTGTAGAAAGAGAACGCGAGATTGAAGTCTTCAACGCTTCTGCTTATTTCGGAATTCGTGCGACCTTCAATTTGCCAGATGCAGTATTGAAGGCAGATTTACCTGGGGAAATTTCTGATGGAACTGCTGCTCAGTCATTCTTAGAAGATTGCAAAGAAGCAGAATTCGCGATAGCTTCTTTAGAAATGAAACCTGGAAGAAGGTCGCCAGCAGCGCCATTCACCACTTCAACACTTCAACAAGAAGCCGGCAGGCATTTAGGTATGTCTGTCAAAGCAACCATGACCGTTGCGCAGAAATTGTATGAGAGCGGAAAGATCACCTACATGAGAACGGACAGTATGAACTTGTC
>JBEIFO010000113.1:0-6639 GCA_040382375.1 Crocinitomicaceae bacterium | reverse complement strand
AGAGAAGTTCGGAGACGAGCGTCGTTCAATTATTGAGTTCTCATCTGCTGACTTGAGTATTGAAGATATGATTCCTGATGAGGCTATGGTTGTTACCATCACGCACGCGGGTTACATCAAACGTACAAACCTGAACGAATACCGCACGCAAAGCCGCGGCGGAGTAGGAGCGAAAGGAACATCTGCACGTCAAGAAGATTTTGTAGAACACATCTTCACTGCGACAAACCATGATTACCTGTTAATCTTCACTATGAAGGGAAGATGTTTCTGGATGCGTGTGTTTGAAATTCCGGAAGGAGGAAAGACTGCGAAAGGACGTGCGATTCAAAACATGATTCAAATTGAGCCAGACGATAAAGTTTTGGCTTACATCCCGGTGAAGGATTTGAATAACGCTGAGAATTTGAAATCGAACTTCGTTATTCTTTGTACAAGACAAGGATTAATTAAGAAGACCTCACTCGAGGCATACAGCAGACCGCGCTCTTCGGGTATTAATGCCATTACCATTGTAGATGGAGACGAATTGTTGCAAGCACGTTTGACGACTGGTGCAAGCGAAATTATCATGGGAACAAAAGAAGGTAAAGCCATTCGTTTCCCAGAGGTGAAAGTTCGTGCAGTTGGAAGAACGGCGCAAGGAGTGAAGGCCGTTTCTCTTGGAAGCGCAACCGACGAAGTAATCGGAATGGTATGCGTAGACGATCCGAACAGCGATATCTTAGTTGTATCTGACAAAGGATTCGGAAAGCGTTCATCGTTGGAAGACTACCGTGTAACGAATCGCGGCGGAAAAGGAGTGAAGACCATCAACATTACGGATAAGACCGGACCGTTGTGTGCCATTCTATCTGTAGACAATGAATTTGATTTCATGATTATTAATAAATCTGGAATTGCGATTCGATTGAGCGTAGATGCATTGCGTGTGATGGGAAGAAACACCCAAGGCGTGAAGTTGATTAACCTTCGTGGAAATGATGAGATAGCGGCAGTATGTGCTGTTATTCGTGACGAAAATGAAGGCGAAGCTACCGAAGGCGAGGAAAACGCAACCGAAGGTGAAACTGCAGCTCCAACGGAAGGAGGTGAGGAATAAATTGCAACAAGTTCTTTTGGCACTAACGTTGCCAAAGGGGAAAATGTAAAAAAAAACATATCATGAAAAAAACACTAATCCTATTCGCGACTGTTCTAACATCGTTTGCAACCTTCGCACAAGCTGAGTTAACGAATGCATACAATGCAAACAAAGATGGTAATTTTGAAGAAGCTCTGAATTACATCAACCAAGCGGCTTCAAATCCAAAGGCAACAGGAAAAGAAAAGTATTGGAGATTCCGTGGGGATATCTACATGAACATTGCAATGGATAGTGTCTTAAGTATGAAATACGCAAGTTCTTTCAATGAAGCTGTTGTCTCTTATACCAAGGCATTAGAGCTAAGTAAGGACTATGTGATGGAGATAGGTGCAGTGGTAGACAATGCACGTAGATTGGAAGAAGGAAAGGCAATAGCTGCCTACAAAGCGAGCAACACTTGCGGGGCAGCTGGTCACTACGACAACCTAATTCAGACGAGTAAAATGTTTGGTGTTTCTGACACAATCTATATTTATTACTCAGGGATTTGTCACGAGTCATGTGGAAATATCGACAAGGCTTTAGCAAATTTCACAACGTGCGCTAACCTGAACTATCAAGCTGCAGATTGCTACACTCGCATTGGAAACATGCTTGTGAAAGCAGGAAGAAAAGAGGAAGCCCTTAAAATTATTGGTGAAGCACGTGCAAAATTTCCGAAGAACTCTTCAATCCTAACTGCTGAAGTTAACATTTATATTGAAGACAAAGACTATCAGAAGGCACACGATGTATTGATTGCTTTAGCTGAGGCTGATCCTAAGAATGAAAGTGTGTTATTCGTTTTGGGAGTGACGTATGAAAAAAACAATAATCCGGCTGAAGCGGAAAAGGTATACAACAGAGCTTTGGAATTGAATCCGACTTACTTCGATGCACACTACAACTTAGCGGTTATGAATTACAACCAAGGCGTTGAAAAATTCAAAGTGTGCGACGCTATACCACCAAGAGAAACTGCACGCTTCGATGCGTGTAAAGCTGAAACAAAGGGAGTATTCGCAAAAGCTGCAGAGCACTTTAAGGTTTGTTACGATCAAGAGCCAGATCAAGCTTCCATTAAGAAAGTACTTCAAGAATGCTACAGAAAATCAGGACAACCTGAGAAGGCGACTGAATTGAAATAAGAATTATTTTGAAATTAGAAAAGGGAGCGAAAGCTCCCTTTTTTAGTTTTCAACATTTAGAAAACGAAGACAATTTGACCTTCAATTTGTGAAAAAGAAAAGCATGTTTAATTGGTCGAAATTAATGACGCATTCGCTGCGTAGAATAGAGCAAAACGAAATCAATCAAGTTGTTTCCTTTCCAACAGGAATAGATTTGTGGGACAAGAATGGTGGGATTCGATCACAAGAGATTTCATTGCTCGTAGCGAACAAACATTCGGGAAGCACCAGTATGGCGTTGCAAATTGCCTTGGTTAATGCCGACGCTGGAACGCCTGTTCTTTATGTGAGTTCAGATATTTCGCCTGAGCTCTTTATGTATAAAATTATGCTGCAAAGAGCAAAGGAGGAAATTCCGTCCTTTCACGAAGTGACCAACGACGTGTTGTATTGGGATTCGCTTTGCTTGAAGCATTTGGAAGATCTTCACAACAAGCCACTTTATTTTCAAGAGTTTAAAGAACCTCAACTCAATGTTGCAATGGAAGGCATTTTGAAGTTTCGAGATAAACATCCGAAGGGTCTCGTTATCATCGATAAATTGATGTACAAATACAGCGACGGAAAGATATCTCCAGAATTGCTTAAAATGTTTCTATCTGGATTGAAAGATGACGTGTTGGGAAATGAAAGAGGGGTGATGATTGTTGGGACGACGACATGTGATTTAATTGACTATTCGTATGGCAAATTCCCGTCACTCTTGAGCGTTTACAATTGGAATTTAATGGAGCATGACATGAGCCGCGTGTTTATGTTACGGAAGGATATTAATGCTTGGATGAACAACGATTATTTCCGCCCCGAATTTTTATTCTCCTCAGGTGTCGCAATAACAGCAGATGCTCGGGCTAGAGACGAAGAAGAGTTCGTGTATTATCATTCAACACACAGTCAATTTTACAACAAATCTAATCCAGTGATCAAACCACTAGACGAGGACGACCTAGACAGTCCGTTCTAACGTACTCGAATTTTTTCTCCAACGTGTAAGACTTTAGATTCTTTGAAGTGATTTAGCTTACATATTTTGGCTACGGTAGTTTTATTTTTCGAAGCAATCTTCGAAAGGTTATCCCCAGACTTTACAGTGTAATATTTTTTGCTGATCGACGTGTTGTTTTTGGCATCAGTTTTTTTATTGCCTGAAACAATTAGCTTTTGTCCAACTTTCAATTTGCTAGTTTCCTTGATGTTGTTTTTTTCGCAAATACTTTTAACTGTCGTGTGCTCTTCTTTTGCAATGGAAGACAGTGTTTCTCCGGAGCGCACTACGTGTGTTTTTGTTTTACTTTCCCCATCACTTTTCGGAGTGGGTGTTTCCATCATCTCTTTTTGTCCGGCGTCCCCTTCTTTTTGTATCTCTGAAATGCTCTCTACTTCTTTAACTTTCAGAATGGACTCCGTCATGCACGGACAAATGCGTGCGCGTGTGATGGAGTCGGTTTGAAATTCTTTGTAGGGTTTGAACTCAAGTATTTTGCTTTTGACAGCAGGAAAACCCTTGTAGTTACCGTCTGTGTTTTGTTCCCAATATTTTAGAGCTTGTTGATTGCTAATGCCACAAAACTGCATTAACGTATATGCGCTAAGCATTCCACTCTGGTGCCATCCGTTCCAGCAGTGAATGTAAATAGGAGCTATTTCTTCAGCGTAAATAAGTTTGTTTAGATCAGTGAAGATTCCTTTTACGACATCTGAATTCAGATCAGGAAGGCATCGGTAGTTAAACCCAAGTTCATTCAGGGAATCGAGCATGGGAGCTGGATAGTCTTGATTGAAATATTTCGAATACAAATAAATGGCCCCACCGAACCCTGAAGTTCGAAGGTTACTAACGCCCCAATAAGGAAGTGGGTGCGAGTTATAGGTTTTTGGTTCTGCTTCTTTTCTATGAAAGTTGTTCGACCCCCCGCGGTAAAGCACATTGTTTAAAACAACACGCATGTTGCGCACTCCGAACAGACTATCAGGTCCTTCCCCTTTATTGTTCACCAATTTGGTTTGAACACTGTCTAACCCAAATACATCCTTTTGGGCAAAGCTCAATTCATGAAAGAACAAAAAAGCAATTAAAAAAGTAATTCTGCGCAACGTTATAATCATAATTATAAAATTAGCCCTCAATGAAAGAGCTACTAGGGAGCAAGAACTCCTTTTTCGAACGACTTATTGTGCATATTCAAATAGCTCTTTGGTAGAATAGCTACTGTAATAATTCAAGAAGCGGTTTTTCCAGCCCACATTGTTCGCCGGTAAATGATGAAACAAGTCGCGGAATCCCTTGCATTGCTCTTTCATGTAAGAACGAAAAGCAAACTGATCGTTTTCATTTAAACTTGCGAAAGCCAACAAACAGCGCAAAGTTGCAATGTTCAAGTTGTCGAATAAGTGCCAGCGAGAAAGCGGTCCGTTCATGACATGTACTCTTCCATCTTTCAAAAAGACAATCATGCAATCGCCATTTTTACGAAGGTGAATCATTTTACCCGGCTCATATCCTAGACGCGCCGCGTGACTCGTGCTGAAACCAGCTTGCTGATTAAATCCGTTGTTGTTAAAGATTTTCCACAACTTAGGTCCAGCTGTGAATAGAGGCAAGAAATCCGATGTGGTCTCGCTGAAGTAAGGGTTTTGTGTTTTCATGAGACAAATATTTTGCCTCACGTTGTAATGTATTTACGAGATGATTTTTGAAAGAAAATTATTTTTATTTGGACTTAGTGTAAAATTTACACTAAGTTAGCATTCTAGTTTAGAAACATGAATAGTTCAGGAATAAAAAGAATTGGTGTTCTTACCAGCGGAGGTGATGCTCCGGGTATGAATGCCGCTATACGTGCGGTAGTTCGCGCATGTGCTTTTCACAGCGTAGAGGTGGAAGGAATCTTTCAAGGCTACGCTGGATTAATAGCAGGCGACTTCAAACGGTTGAACGAACGTTCGGTGGCGCGCATCTTAGGACGTGGGGGTACCATCTTAAAATCGTCCCGCTGCAAAGAATTTCTTACAGTTGAAGGACGAGCAGCGGCCATTGAGCAAATGAAGAAGCATCACATAGATGCACTCATTACCATTGGTGGAAACGGCACCTTCACGGGCGCACATATACTTTCACAAGAGTCCGGCATTCCAGTAATGGGCATACCTGGAAGTATTGATAACGATTTATATGGAACAGACCATTGCATTGGATTCGATACGGCTACGAATACAGTTGTTGATGCGGTAGATAAAATTCGTGACACTGCAACTTCACACAATCGAATTTTCTTCGTGGAAGTCATGGGAAGAAACAGCGGCTTTATTGCTTTGAAGGCAGGTATTGCGGCAGGTGCCATTGCTATTGTTCTTCCGGAAGACGAAATGACTTCTGAAGAGTTGATGCAAATTCTTCGTGCGAGTGAGGAAAGCGGAAAGTCGAGTTCCATTGTTATTGTTGCAGAAGGAGCGAAGGGAGGAACAGCTTACGAGCTAGCGAATAAAGTAGCGGCAGAAAATCCCGATTACGATACACGTGTGTCCGTTCTCGGACACTTGCAACGTGGAGGAGCGCCAAGCTGTTATGACCGTGTAATTTCTTCTCGCATGGGAGTAGCCGCAGTTGAAGGATTGCTTCAAGGAAGAAAAGATGTCATGATTGGAATTGTGAACGACAGAGAAACCTATACTTCTTTGGAAGAGGCCATCACACGGGCTAATCTTCCAAACAGAGATGAGTTGCGCATTGCACGAATTCTAGCGATATAATAATTAGAAAAAGAATAAGATGAAAAAGGTAGCAATCAATGGTTTTGGACGAATTGGCCGCATGTGCTTTCGTCACACATTAACCGACAACAATATTGAAGTCGTTGCAGTGAATGACTTAACAGATGTTAAGACGCTTGCGCATTTGTTGAAGTACGACAGTATTCACGGACGTGTGAATGCTGAGGTTTCTGCCGATGGAGATTTCCTGATTGTAAACGGAAAGAAGATTCGTGTTTACGCAGAAAAGGATCCTTCAAATTTACCATGGGGAGAATTGAACGTTGATGTGGTTATTGAAAGCACCGGATTTTTCACCGACGATATTAGCGCTGGAAAGCACATTACAGCCGGCGCGAAGAAGGTTGTTATTTCTGCGCCAGCAACGGGAAACGTGAAGACAATCGTACTAGGAGTGAACGACGACACACTTACATCGGAAGACTTAATTGTTTCGAATGCTTCTTGTACAACGAATTGTTTGGCTCCAATTGCGAAGGTGTTGAACGATACGTTCGGTATTTAAAAAGGATACATCACAACGGTTCACGCATACACTGCCGACCAGCGTCT
>JBEIFO010000112.1:0-6641 GCA_040382375.1 Crocinitomicaceae bacterium | reverse complement strand
TTCTCGAACATGAGCATCAACTCTGAATAATCCCAACCCTTCGCTTTGAATATTTTTATTCCTCCTGCACCCGGCTCGCTTTGCATTCCGCTTAACGATTCCGAGATACTTTCTTTCGCCGTCTGATATTTTTTCGGAACCGAAATTCCCCATCCGTTGTCCCAAACACACATGCACATAGGCACGCCTAAAACAGCAGATGCGTTCATGGTTTCCCAGAACAAACCTTCTGAAGTACTTGAATCACCTATGGTTCCGAAGGCTACTTCATTTCCTTTATTCGAAAATTGCGTTCTTGAATGAAGGTCGGTATTCGCTTTGTAATATTTCGAAGCTTGCGCCAATCCCAACAAACGAGGCATTTGTCCACCGGTTGGAGAAATGTCCGATGAAGAGTTTTTCATCTCCATCACGTTTTTCCAATTTCCGTTTGTATCCAACGTCCGCGTAGAAAAGTGCCCGCCCATTTGTCTTCCACCCGAAGAAGGTTCCTTCTCGGTATCTGTATGCGCGTATAACGCTGCGAAATATTGTTGAACAGTAAGCTGACCTATGGCCATCATGAATGTTTGATCGCGATAGTAACCAGATCTCCAATCGCCATTTTGAAATTGTTTGGCCATGGCAATTTGCGCCAATTCTTTTCCGTCACCGAAAATACCAAACTTGGCTTTTCCGGTAAGAACTTCTTTCCTTCCCAACAACGAAGCTTCACGACTTAAACAAGCCAAAAAGTAGTCGTCGAGCAACATTTGTTTTGCGGTATCATTCACCGCCGCTTTGTTGGCCAAACTCATAGGGTGCAAAGATAAGAACAAAGTGAAAAACATGGTGAAGGCGAATGTCCTCTTCCCTCTAACAATTAATCTTTCGAAACGTAAAGTTTATTCGGGGGGAAGCAGACTTCACTTTCCCAATCGAATGCTGCCAATTATCTTGGAAATTGTTCATCAACAAAAGCGAGCCGTGTGGTAAATTGAGGGCCAACTTTTTCTCCTCGTTTCGAGCTCTGAATTTAATCACGCGTTCACCTCCAATAGACACTGAAGCAATCACCGAAGAGTCCATTTCTTTCTCATTGTCGCTGTGCCACCCCATGCTGTCTTGCCCGTCTCTGTAGTAATTGCAGAGGACGGCATTAAATTCCGCTTGCGCTAAATGTTCAATTTCTTTTTTTAGTTGGAAAAGAATCGGCGGAAGTTCATTCGCTTTCCAATGCACGTTTGAATAGGTATAAGCTGGGCCGAAATAACACGTTAAGCGCGGTTCTAAATGCTCTTTTCCGAATACGCGAATGGTATTCTGTTGCCACGGCAATGAAAGAAAATCTTGAATGGAAAAGGAATGGAAAACCTTATGATGAAGAATAAGCTCTTCTCCGTTTGAACTATACAGTTGCTCCTGGCTGAACATCATCGGCAGGAATTGTTTTCGTTTCTTCTTGAACAGGAGGCGCAACAGGCGGCGCTGGCTCCTCTTCGTTCATCAGCTGATCCAATGGAACTTCTGCGCGAGCCTGTTTACGCATGTCATCGGCGCTCTTCAATATTTCATCTTGAACATCTTTTGCGGCGTTGCGAAACTGGTACATCGTCTTTCCCAATGTGCGAGCGATAGAGGGAACCCCCTTCGCTCCGAAAAGCAAAAGGTAGATAAACAATATCATAAGAATCTCGCCAGTACTCATGCGGCAAAGGTAAGCTTGTTAAATGTCTTTCAAAGAAAAATGCCGGGAATTTCCCGGCACTTTCAAAGTATTCTAAATCTATATTATTTCGCTTCTTTCTTTGCAAACAATTGACGCATATCTACAACAATCGGAGTTGCAATGAATAAGGTAGAGTATACCCCGCTTATTACCCCAATAATCATTGCGAATACGAATCCGCGAATATCATCGCTACCGAAGATGAACATTACACCTAATGTCAACAATACAGTCATAGATGTATTGATTGAACGACCAAGTGTGCTGTTCAACGCATCGTTGATAGTAGACTTCAATTCTGGGTTACGACGCTCACGGAAGTACTCACGAATACGGTCAAAGATTACAACGGTATCGTTGATTGAGTAACCGATAATCGTAAGAATTGCCGCTACAAAGTTTTGATTCACTTCCAAAGTGAAAGGAACTACTCCATTTAATAAAGTGAACGCGCAGATTACTATGAGCGCATCGTGTAACAATGCCACAGATGCCCCAATTGCAAAGTCAATTTTACGGAAGCGGAACACAACATAAATACCTACCAACAACAATGTAAGAATAGCAGCCCATATCGCTTCAGCCCTAAAGTCATCACTCATGGAAGCGTCTACTTTGTATGAAGTAGTAATCTCATGCTTACCCACTGTCCCCAACGCTTTGTCCACGTCGCTTTGAACGCGTTGTGTAACATCGTTTGAGTTGTCGTTGATCAAATAGTTAGTAGTAATCTTCAGTTCGTTACCTGCAGTACCAATGGCTTGAACTGTACTAGCAGAGGCATTTCCATTTTCAACCAATGCCGTTGAAAGGGCGCTACGAACAGCCTCTGGATCAATCTTCTCTTCGTACTTCACTTTAAATGAAGTTCCTCCAACAAAGTCAACTCCCATGTTGAATCCGCGTGTGGTCCAAGAAACCGCACCCGCAATTAAGATGGTTGCAGAAATTCCGTAGTACAAGTAACGCTTTGTTACGAAGTCATAGTTCATCTTCGTGAACCAGTTCTTAGTAATGTTGCTATAGAACGTAATTTCTTTTTTGCTATCCAAACGCTTGTAAAGAATCAAACGAGAGATAACAATTGCAGTGAATAAGGTTGTGAAAATACCAATGATCAACGTCGTTGCGAAACCTTTCATAGGTCCCGTTCCAACAAACAACAAGACCAATCCGGAAATCAATGTTGTTGCGTTACCGTCGATGATCGCACCCAATGCTTTCTTGAATCCGTCTAACATCGCCACCGATACAGGCTTTCCTAAACGCAATTCCTCTTTCACACGTTCGTAAATCAATACGTTCGCATCAACTGCCATACCCATGGTTAACACGATACCAGCGATACCAGGAAGAGTCAACGTTCCACCTAATGATACAAGTGCACCAATCAAGAAGAACAAGTTAGCAACCAATGCAACGTTTGCTGCCCAACCCGCCCATGCGTAGTAGAACATCATGTAAAGAAGAATTACAATGAACGCTGCAATGAAGGACCAGATACCAGCGCTAATGTTCTCAGCTCCTAAACTAGGACCAACAACAACTTCATCGATAATCTTGGCTGGAGCTGGTAAAGAACCTGCTTTCAACAATCCAGCTAAGTCTTTCGCCTCAAGGATTTGCTTGTCACGGTTGTCTCCAGAACCAAATGTGATTACTGATTTTCCGTTTGGAATTTCTTCGTTCACAGACGGTGCTGAATAAACTAAATTATCCATTACTACTGCAACCGCTCTGTTGTTGTCTTTTGCGTTCTTCGCAGTCATTTCTTTCCACTTCGGAGCTCCAACATCTGGACTCATAGTCATTTCAACAACAATCCCACCTTTAATAGGATCGAAATCTTGTCGAGCGTCAACAATTGATTTTCCGTCTATTGGGGCACGTCCGTTTAATTCGTCTGCTTTAATCGCGTAAAGAATTGCAATTCCCTTCTCAGGTTTTGCACTCCACATTAAACGCAAATCCTTTGGGAACATGCTCTTCGCCATGTCCGAATTGAAGATGCGGTCTACCGCTTCCATATCAGTAACTTTAGCAGTACCTGCAATTGCAGAAGGAACAGCCTGATTGTCTCTTGGTATATTCGGACCAAAAATCGCGAACAACGGATACTTGCGTTTCTTCTCGTCTTCCGTTAATTGATCGTCTGGCTTCACTGCCGGCGCTGTTGCGGTAGAATCTTTCTTCGAAGTGTCTGCAGCTGCTGCATACAACTCGGGTGCTTGAATTTTTCCTAACGCCGTGTTCAAGTCAATCATCGCTTGCGCAATTTCAAAATTGAAATACGTATTCCAAAATTCTAGATTTGCTGTCCCCTGTAAGTTTTTACGAACGCGCTCTTGGTCTGTAACACCTGGTAATTCAACAACAATTCGGCTTGTCAACGATTGCTTTTGAACGTTTGGTGAAGTCACTCCAAATTGGTCAATACGCTTACGAATAATGTTCTCGGTATTGTCAATCGCGTCATTCGCCTCTTTGCGTAAAACTTTCATAACCTCTTCATCAGACATATTCGCTTTGAACTTGTCTTGATTTGTTTGGTTGCTGAATTTTCTCCACAACTGTCCTTGTCCACCTGACTTTTTCCACTCTTCTTCAAAAAGAGTTAAGAAGTCAGAAGTGCTGTTCAACTGTGCTTTCTTCGCGTTTTCAATCGTGCTTAAGAACGTCGCGTCAGTACTGTAGTCACTTAGTGAAAGTAAAAGGTCAGGAATACTCACCTCGAGTGTAACACTCATACCGCCTTTCAAGTCAAGACCTAAGGCCAACTCATGCGACTTCAAATAGCTGTAGCTGTATCCCATTAAAGGAAATGCAACTGCATCCGCGCTGTCACGCAATGCTTTGTTGTATTTCATTGTGAACAACGATTCGCGTTTAGCTTCAAGGTTTGCTTTAACGAAAGAGTCAATACTTCCGTGGCGCATTGTGATAATACTATCGCGGTATGCCTCGAATCCTGTCTTACGAATAGAATCTGCAACCACCATGGTGTCGCCATAATTCTTCAGCAATTCGCCTTTTACTAATTCGTCTGTAATAGACTCTTCAACGGCTTGAAACACCACGCTTTCGTAGCTTTTCGAAATGAAGCTAAACGACAGAAGGTAGCCGACTGATAAGGTTAGAAGGATAATAAAAATCCAGAGTAGCGATCTATTTTGCATGTAAATTCAATATTGGTCAACACAATTTAAGGGTTGCAAATATAAGGAAATTAAGAGAAACTCAAGGGGGTACAAACAAAAAAGGTTGAGCAAACTCAACCTTTTTCAATTTCTATATAAAAAATATTATCCGATTCCGTTTTCTTTTGCTCTTTTCATAGCAGCTGCCAAACCAATTTTGTTAATGGTTTTCATTCCTTTCGGAGTTACACGCAATTGCACCCAACGACTTTCTTCAGCCAACCAAAAACGCTTGTACTGCAAGTTTGGATAGAATTTTCTACGTGTTTTGATATTAGAATGGGAAACTCGGTTTCCAGTGATAGTCTTCTTTCCAGTAATTTGACAAATGCGTGGCATAAGAATGAGTTTTTGTGAATAAAGGGGTGCAAATATACGCGAGTTTTTAATAAATCCAATTTTTACTTCTCAATTTCTTTGATTAAAAGCATAAAAGCCGCGTCAGAAGCCATTTCCCTGTTGCGCATACGGTTCTTTCCAAACTTCAACTTCTTAACAATTGTCGCTTTTTCAGTCGAAAGCGCCACGAAAATTGTCCCAACACCATGAATTTCATCGCCGCCATCTGGGCCTGCCCAACCTGTTGATGACAATGCAAAATCACTTCCCGATTTTAGTCTTGCGCAATCGGCCATCGCCGTTGCCACCTCTCCACTTATCTCGCCGTGTTTCGAAATTATTTCCGAATCAACACCCAATTCTTTTGCTTTCGATTGTGCATGATAAACCACCCATCCTGCTTGAAACACCTGGCTCGCCCCAGAAACATCCGTGAGCTTCTGAGCCATCATTCCACCCGTGCAGCTTTCGGCAAAACTGACCGTTTTTCCTCCACTACGAAGCCTTTCCACCAACACACTTTGAAGAGTTTCTTTTTCGTATCCGAATACAACATCTCCAATGATTTCAAGCAGCTCCACTTCCTTTCTTCGAATGCGTTCATTCAGAACAGACTCGTCAGCACCGCCGTATATTGACATGCGCAACTTCACCATTCCTGGCGAAGGCAAATACGCTAAATGAATGTCTTCAACAGCCAATGAGTTTTCCCATTCGGTCAAAAGATCTGCAATAAAACTCTCTCCTACACCTTGCGTTAAAATGGTTCTATGTACAATTTTCGGAAGTTCGAATTTTTGTTGAATGCGAGGTACAACTTCATGTTCCATTAAATACTGCATTTCAAAAGGCACCCCAGGAAGCGAAACGCAAACATGCCCGTTGCGCTCGAACCACATGCCATTAGCAGTGCCCACCATATTTTCAAGCACCGTGCACGATGCGGGAACAAGCGCCTGTTGTTCGTTCACTTTCAAAAAAGGCAATCCACGCGATTCGAAAAAAGCCTTCACACGCAAATAACTCGGTTCGTGCATGACTAATTCCGTTTGAAACAACTCACACAAGGTGTGCTTGGTAATATCGTCTTTCGTCGGACCTAACCCTCCTGTTACAACAACAACATCTGCTTTATACAGCGCAACATCGATCTCATCAAAAATAACGAGTCCCTTATCTGAAATGCAACGCGACGATTCCACTTCAATTCCGAAACTGTTCAGGTATTGCCCCATCCATGCGGCGTTGGTGTTAATGGTTTGACCTATCAGGAGCTCGTCTCCAATATTGATAATTATCGCCTTCATATTTTTTTTGTCTTTGTTCCACTGATTGAAACCAATTTTTGCTAAATTAGTTCGCTAAACTAAACCACTACTATGAAAAGACTCTACTTT
>JBEIFO010000111.1:0-6642 GCA_040382375.1 Crocinitomicaceae bacterium | reverse complement strand
TATCTTCTACCTTCCCAGCGAACAACTTAATCGGTTATTCAAAAGGAAAAGTTCCAGTTGTTCCATTTGAACTTGCTGCAAGTCAAACAGGTTACAGCGCAACTAATGCTACTTGTCCGATTGTATCAACAACAGAAATCTACAAAGGTGTTATGTTAGGAGATGCTGATGGGTCTTATAGCGCTTATGCTGCAGATGGTATCTTGAAAACTAACGAGTCTGATTACATATTGGTAGATTTAGGAAGCGCAATCGTTGAAGGAACGAAAGTTTCTGTTCCAGTTGCATTTGTTTCTGAAGAGCCTGTTAACGCATTCGATATCGCGTTACAAGTAAACGAGAATACATTGTCATACGTTTCAATGGAAGACACTCAGTTGGGTTCAGAGAGCGATGCTTTCTACAACTACAACGACAAGACCTTCCGTTACACTGCTTTGAACATGAACGATTTCTCTGCAAACGCACGTGTGGTTTATATCACTTTCGAAACAGCTGATGGAAAAATCACTGAGAAAGATTTAACAGCTGAATTGGGATTGTTGAACGGGAAGCAAACTGAAGTGAGATTTGTTAAATCAATTCAAGTTGGAGACAACGCGGTTGATATTTATCCAAATCCATCTAACGGTGTGTTTACTGTAATGTCTCACGTAGACGGACAAGTAGATATCGTTGATATCGCTGGAAAATTAGTATTCCCAGGAGCAATTGTAAAAGCAAATCAAGTAGTAGAAGTAAATATGCCTGAGCTTAGCGCTGGAGTATATTTCGTTCGTTTCTATAGCAATAACGCCTTGACAACCAAGCGCATTGTAATTAGCGAATAATCTCTCATGGTTTGAATTTGTTAAAAGAAAAGGTTACTCAACGGAGTAACCTTTTCTTGATTTATCTAATACAGTATTATGAAAAATATCCTACTCAAAATTGCAGTTCTCCTATTAGGAGTTTTTACCTTTTTCGACGCTTTTGCGAAACAGAATGATTCAAACGAATTTTTAACATTAACCGATACTGTAGTATTCGATATTTCCGCAGCGTCCTATCCCAATGCGGGAGGAGTGTATTATATCGATATTCCTATTTCAATACATTCTACGGATCTAGGCATCAACGCTCTGGATTTTTGGTTTCAATTCAATACAAGCAAAATGACATACCTAAGCACAACAGCTTTGGTACCAGGGCTCGATCCTTTTACAAATTTCAACGTGAACAATCAGGTTCTGAGTAATACAACTTCCGGACCTTCACAAAGTTTTTCTACGCCATTGTATACTGAAATTTTAATGCTTCGATTTGTATTAACCAGTGCGTGTACGGAAATACACCCTTCCGATTTCTTTTCCATATTTGCTCTGGTTAATGGAAATTTAAGCAGTCATCTTTTTGTTGGACCAAGTGGCATCCCAAATTTCGAAATACAACAACCGCAGCCTTATTGCACTTTAAGTGAACTAGTCTTCAGCTATCCGTACACGTCTGTAAACGGAAGAGCAATTCAATCGTATTCATGGGATTTTGGAAATGGACAAACAAGTAGTTTACAATCCGATGTAGCAATTTATGCTGCCGAAGGAGATTACCCTGTTACATTGACGCTGACAACCACAGACGGTTGTGTCTATTCTGTACAAAACATCTTTCCCATTTATACCAGCCCTGTAGCGGCTTTTTCGAGCAACTGGGATGAACCTACGAACGTGGTAAGTTTCACCAACGAGTCCACTATTTCTTCAGGAACAATTAACCTATTCACTTGGGATTTCGGAACGAGTACTTCTAATTTGCAAAATCCAGATTATACCTTTCCTACCCCAGGGTATTATGATGTAACACTAACTGCAACCTCAGATTTAGGATGTACAAGTTCAATCACTCAATTGGTTACCGCCATAGATATTGTTGAATTGGACAGCAGAATATTCCATATTTTTCCAAATCCTGCTTCTGACCAAATTTTCGTAGAGTCTTCTTTTCACACAATAGCCCGAATCACAGATGTAACCGGACGCGTGGTTTCTCAGAACTACATTATTCAAGGAAATCAAACAACAGATATCAATGTTTCATCGCTAGCTGGCGGATATTATTTCCTTGAGAGTGTAAGTGACGAAACAGTTGTAAGAGAACGATTCTTAATTGAAAATTGAAAATGGGATTTTTTTCCCACCAAGTTATCTTTGCTTAATCTTATAATAAGAGAATAGGAGATATTCTGAGCGAATGGAAAAAAGAAAAATTGGTATTGAAAGGGAATTGTCTTGGCTGCAATTTAATGACAGAGTGCTGCAGGAAGCGCAAGACAGCCATGTGCCTCTGCTTGAGCGTTTGAGATTTTTAGGAATATTTTCTAGCAACCTCGATGAGTTTTTTAAGGTTCGTTTCGCCACACTTCGTCGTGAATTGAAGGCACTGAGAAAAAGCAATTTTTCAGCAGCTAGTGCGCAAAAGAAACAACTAGAAATCATTCATGATCGTGTGATAGAACTTCAGTTGAAATTTGATGCAACGTTCGAGCGAACCAAGGAAGCCTTAGCAAAAAGCGGAATTCATTTTAAAAATGAATCACAGATTACACCCGACCAAAAGGATTTCTTAGAAGCCTATTTCGAAGACAACGTGCGTCACCACATTATTCCAATCATGCTGAAAACGCGAGGAAACATTCCTGCGTTAAATGATAATGAGCTTTATCTGTTGGTAGACATTAATACGAGGAGCAAAGAAAAAGTTCATGCCTTAATTGAAGTGCCAACCGCAATTCCTAGATTCGTGACTCTACCAACGAGTGATGGTTCAGTAAACGTATTTATGTTGGAAGACATTATCCGTTTGAATTTGAGAAAAATCTTTAGTGTGTTTAAAGTTTCTTCCGCCAAGGCCTACGACATTAAAGTTGTTAGAGATGCAGAGTATGAGGTAGAGCAAGATTATTCAAAAAGTGTTTTCGATAAAATTTCAAAAAGCATTCAACAGCGAGATAAGGGAGAATATGTTCGGTTGAATTTCGATCGGAAATTGCCTGAAGAGTTATTGACGTTTTTATTGACGAAGACAAAAATTAAGGACGCAGAAAATATTATTCCAGGCGGAAAATATCACAACAAGCGCGACTTCTTAAAGTTTCCTGCGTTCAATAGACCCGATTTAAATTTTAAACCTGCACCTCCACTAACACATGTGTTGCTTGCCAAGTCTCAGAATATTTTAGACACTGTTGCGAAGCAAGACATTCTTCTGCATTATCCGTATCAAAAGTTTGCGCATGTCTTAGATATGCTTCGTGCGGCGGCCATAGACCCTTTGGTAAGAACCATTCGCATTACCATGTACAGAATCGCGAGCGATTCGCACATTCTGCACGCCCTAGTAAATGCAGCAAAAAACGGAAAGCGTGTTGTTGCAATTGTTGAGGTTCAGGCGAGATTTGATGAAGAGCACAACATTGAAATTACACGTATTCTTCAAGATGCCGGAGTAGAGGTAATACCAGGAGTTCCTGGACTGAAGGTGCATTGTAAAATCTTCCAAATTAGTAGGAAGATTAATGGACACACCGAGCGCATTACGCACATTGGAACGGGTAACTTTCACGAGAAAACAGCGAACATTTATTCAGATATAACTCTTCTTACAGCGCATTTGGAAATTGGAAGAGAGGTGAGAAAATTATTCGAATTTTTTGAATCGAATTATCATCGTCCAATTTTTAAACATCTTCTTGTTTCCCCCTTTAATACCCGAAGAAAATTAATGGAGAGCATTCAACGCGAAATGAATTTCGCGAAAAAAGGAAAGCGGGCTTCAATAATTATTAAGGTGAATAATTTAACGGATGAGACATTAATCAAAAAGCTTCTCGATGCGGCTGAAACGGGTGTTCAAATTTCATGTATCATTCGTGGCGTTTGTCTGCTTCAACCTTCAACAAAAAAGCAGAAAAAGAACATTCACATGCGAAGTATTATTGGACGTTACTTAGAACATGCACGTTTGTTTGTATTCAATAACGGAGGTGATGAAGTTATTTTATTCGGAAGCGCAGATTTAATGACGCGAAACTTAGATTATCGCGTAGAGGTCACTACTCCAGTCTATGACCACTCACTTAAAGCCGAGATTAAAGAATGGCTGCATATTCAATTATCTGACACAACTAAGGCACGATCCCTTCATTCGGGAGAGATCAATAACTATATTTGTCCGCTAGACTCGAAACTATTAAAAGACAGCCAGGTTGAATGGAAAAAATACCTGGACTCGAAGTCTGCGAAAGTATAAATTGAAAATTAGAATATAGTGAGATTAGCTGCTGTTGATATTGGCTCCAATGCCATTCGTTTGTTTGTTGCTGAAGTATTTTACGACGAAGGAAAGATAGAACTTGATAAAATTAGTCACACCCGAATTCCCATTCGATTAGGTGAAGATGTTTTTACGTTTGGAAGAATTTCCGAACAGAAGGAAAAGCAACTGAAGCAGGTAATAACAGGTTTAGGTTTAATTATCGAGTCTTTGGGAGTAGAGCATTATAGAATTTGTGCAACAAGCGCCATGCGAAGTGCAGAGAATGGAAGAGAAGTTGCAAATGCTATTGCCTTGAAGACAGGTTTGTCAATAGACATCCTTTCCGGTGCTGAAGAAGCCGACATTATTTTCGGAAACTTCGAGCAACAAGATTTACCCAAGTCCAAGAACTATTTATTCATAGATGTTGGTGGAGGTAGCACCGAGTTAAGCATTATAGAAAATTTTGAACGAAAGCACAGCCAATCTTTCGAAATTGGAACCGTGCGCATGCTCATTAACGAACAAGAGAATGTTCCACGAGCCATTTCTTTTTGGTTGAAGGAGTATTTGAACGCCGGCTTAAGTTATGAAGCCATTGCAACAGGCGGAAACATTAGTTCTGCCTTCAAGATGTTAGAGAAAAAACAACGAGAGCCTGTAACAGTAAAAGAGCTAGAGACTTTGTTGCGCGCACTTTCGAAACTGTCTCCCCACGAGCGCGTGAAGAAATTCTCCATTCGTCCTGATCGAGCAGATGTGATTGTCCCAGCATTGAATCTCTACACACAAGTCGCTAACTCTGCCAATATTGAAAAGATATTCGCTCCGAAATTCGGGTTGGCAGACGGTATTGTTTTGAAATTATTCAAGTCACTTTAATTCCGACAAGGATACTTTTCGAGTCTTCGTGTATTTTCGCTACATGAACGCGAAAACAGTTGCAAATTCCATTACCACCATTACCGAACTTATGGTTCCTGCCTACGCTAATTTTAGCGGAAAGGTACATGGGGGTACTCTTCTTTCAATCATGGATAAAGTAGCTTATGTGGCGGCTGCAAAACATTCAGGTGCCTATTGCGTTACCGTTGCCGTGGAAGGAGTTGCGTTTTTAAATCCGGTTGAAGTGGGTGAACTTGTTTCGTTCAAAGCTTCGGTGAATTATGTTGGAAATACCACTATGATTGTCGGCATTCGCGTGGAATCGCTTAATCCGAAAACAAGTGTCGTGAAGCACACCAATTCCTGCTACTTCACTATGGCGGCTAAAGATGAAAGTGGATCACTTACACAAGTACCAGAGTTAATTCTCGAAAGCCAAGATCAAATCAGAAGGTTTTGTGAAGGGAGGATTCTGCGAGATTTCTCAAAGAAAAAACGCGAGGTTTTGAATACAGATCTTAAAGATTTGTCCTACCAACAACTCATAGCGAAATGCAGTGAAGAGCGTTGCGTAATTAATATCAAAGATTAACTTTTCCAATGCGATCGCTGCTCATTCTCTTTTGCATAGCACTATCGCTTCATTCGGTTGCTCAATCGGGAAAATCTATTGCGCTCCTTCCACATGTGAATTGTATTTCACTTGACACTTCAATTATTCGCCCCAGTTCCATTCAAGTGTTTTATAAGGATGAAATTTTAAAAAGTGGGTACCGCTATACCGTGCATGGCCAAATGCTTTTGCGCGATACTCTTTTGAATGATACACTCCGGGTGAAGTACGAAACAATTGACGTGCCTTACAATGCTTTTTTGCAAACGTATGAACCTCAATATGGAAAAAGGGACATCTTTCAATTCGGAATTATACAAGCGCCGATAAGCGAACGTTCGTATGATGCTATTCAAAAAAGCGGTTCAATTACACGAGGTATTTCAATAGGAAACCAACAAGACCTCGGTGTTCAGTCTTCCTTGAACCTTCAACTTACAGGAAAAATAGCGAACCGTTTTCAATTGCTCGCTTCCATTTCGGACAACAACATTCCCGTTTCTTCTTCTGGAAGTACGCAACAATTTCATGAATTCGATCAGGTGTTTATTCAACTGACAGATAAACGTAACAAAATTATCGCTGGAGATTTTACGTTGCCTCTTCGCACGCATTACTTCATGAAATACACCAAGCGCGGTTTGGGTGTATTCGTTCAAAATACAAGTGAAGTAAGACCAGAAGGAATTTTAAAAAGTGAAGCTTCCGTTTCTATTTCGAAGGGTAAATTCAATAGGCAGAGTATTCTAGGGGTGGAAGGAAGTCAGGGTCCTTATCGCCTGCAGGGTGCGCAAGGGGAGACATACATCACCGTTCTCGGTGGCACCGAAGACGTTTATATCGATGGAAAG
>JBEIFO010000110.1:0-6643 GCA_040382375.1 Crocinitomicaceae bacterium | reverse complement strand
TGAATGCTAATGTTAGCTCACAATGGTTCAAAGACGGTCAGGCTTTTGGAATGATGAACGCAGGATCCATTTCTGCTACGGAAAGTGGTGTTTACCATTTAGAGGTTTCAAATTCGCTTCTACAGTGCAATCATTCATACAGCGACATAGTGGTAACCATTAACGCATTGCCGGTACTAACAGTTCCTGCAGATGTTGCAGTTTGTCAGGGCAGTGAAATTCAATTGAGCGCACAAGGTGCCGATAACATTGTGTGGAATGGAACCCTTGCGAACGGTTCATTCATTACACCAACGGTTTCAGAAGTATACACTGCTGTAGGGACGAATGAATTTGGTTGCGAGTCTACTCAAGAATGGAATGTAGAGTTAAACGAACTTCCTATGGTTATGGCTGGAGCTGATGTTACAGTTTGTGAAGGAGCATTTGTTGAATTCAACGCAACAGGAGCAGTTGACTATGTTTGGAGCAACGGAGTTTCAAACACATACGGAACAAGTCTTTTCAATTCGGAAGAAATTACTGTTACAGGAACCAATGCCTTTGGTTGTTCGGATACAGACACCTTGCAAGCAACGGTTTTACCAAATCAAAATTTCTATGAAGACATGGACATGGATGGATATGGTAACGCTTCAACTTTGATCAGTACTTGCGTTCAACCGTTGGGATACATTACCTCTGCAGGGGATTGCAACGACATGAATGCTGCGGTGAACGATGGAATGATGGAAATTTGTAACGATGTTGATGACAATTGTAACAGTCTCGTTGATGACGGATTGACCTTTACGAATTATTACTTCGACAATGATGGAGATGCATTCGGTATTACAACTGATGCGGTATTTGCTTGCGAACAACCTAGTGGCTATGTGCAGGCAGATGGTGATTGCAACGATAATGCGTTTGGTGTTTATCCGGGGTCGCCTGAATTCTGTAACGGAAGCGATGACGATTGTGACGGATCGATTGACAATGGATTGGTATTCTTGAGTTATTACGCAGACGCAGATGGCGACACATACGGTGACATAAACAACAGTGAAAGTTTATGTGCTGATCCAGGTAGCCTTTTTGTAACAAACGACACCGATTGCGACGATACAAACGCATTGGTTAACCCTGCTGCAACAGAAGTTTGGGAGAATGGAATAGACGACGATTGTAACCCGAGCACAAGTGATGTGAGTGTTGTTGAATTGACTGCATTCGAATTTAATTTATTCCCGAACCCTACTCCGGAAAGACTTACAATTTCACGTTCTTCATCTGTGGCTTCCACACTGGAAATATTTAATTCACTTGGATCACTGGTTCACACCTCTAACGTTTTTGGATCGCAGACTATTATCGATGTATCGGTATTCCCAGCAGGATATTATGTTGTGCGAGTGAATGGATTGAGCAAGACATTTGTTAAGTTATAATTCATTTTTTTAAATTGAACAACGGTCCCGCTTTCGGGACCGTTTTATTTTTATAACTCTCTTAACAAATCCTTCACAAAAGGGCGAATTGCTTTCGTTAATCATAACCTGAGATTAATATCAAATTTCTCATTGCGGGCTAATCTTGCACAAGTTTGATTGGCTATGAAGACACTAAAATTTCTGACTATTTTATTCGTCCTATTCCTGAGTTTAAAAGGTTTCACTCAAGATGGTTTAGAGGGGGTTATAGTGGAGAAATTTTATGTCTCTAATCAGGCCGATAATATAGGTAAATTGTACAGTGGTGATTTACCGAAAGGAAGTGTTACCTATCGTATATACGTTGATTTGAAACCGGGATTTCGCTTTCAAGCTGCATACGGATCTCCACAACATCCGCTATTGATAGAATCAACGGCTAACTTCTACAACCATTTAGAAAACGGAAATACGCATCCGAACATTATTCCGGAACGCACATACAAAAAGAATATCACTTTGTTAGATTCTTGGCTCTCTGCTGGTGCATGCGCTGAAGGACATCTGGGTATCTTGAAAGAATACGATGATACCATAAGTGATAAGTTTATCTGTTTTGAAAAAGGTTATTTCAAAGGCAAAAAGAAATCTCTTCCGCTTTATGAAATAGACGGTATGAAACGTTCTACCGTGTTGCCTGTTCCGACTTTCTTTCAAATGGATTTCTTGTCGAAGGTTATCGGAACCACGACTTCTGAAAAAAGAATTTTCACTGATAACGGCGCATGGGCAGCTTTAGGAAAGGGTGCTGTCGGTGCCGATTCATTGTCAACGAACTGTGTGCTTATTGCACAACTCACTACAATTGGAGAATTATCATTTGAATTGAATTTGCTTATTGGAGCCCCTAATGGTAGCTCTCAGAAGTACGTGGCTCGAAATCCAATTACCGAAGAGAGTGAATGGACTCATCCCGAATTGATTTTCAATTCAAACAGTAAAAAAAATAAATCAAAGAAAAAATAAATCAAATGAAAAAAGGATTACTCTTTATTTCGGCACTTCTTACTTCAACATTGGCGTTTTCGCAAGTAGGATTGGAAGGAATTGTGGTTGAAAAATATTATGTGTCAGATTTAGCTGACTCAACCGATGCTGGCGACAATGGCGCTGTATATCCGTTGCATGTAGGTTCTACCACCTACAGAGTGTATGCGAATCTTCTTCCGGGTTACAAGGTTATTCAATTATTTGGATCTCCGCAGCACACCATGAATGTGAATACGACGACTGCGTTTTATAACGACCCGAATTACGGATTCAAGGTGTACCAAGGAACAAGTGTAAACAACACGAAAAAGAACACAACATTGATTGATTCTTATTTCACCATTGGTGGAGTGGCGAATGGTTTGTGTGGAGTTTTGAAAACAGAAGACACAGATGGTACCATCGGAAACAATCAAGGCATCTTAGCGAACAACGACGCAACTGCAGGTTTAATGATAACAGGAATTGATGGAGTTGATGGCTTAATGCCAGGCGCGCCAATTCTTCCGAATGTATTAGGAATTACAACTGAGTTAGACATTTTCGATCAAACGGTTGGAAACGATTTCACCACCAACGGCTCGGCCATTGCGGCTTTGGGTGGAATGGAAGGAGTAACTCCAAGCAATCACGTATTATTGGGCCAGTTCACAACAGACGGTGTTTTCAGTTTTCGATTGAATTTGCAATTGTCAACTCCTGTTGCCGGAGAAAGTCAAATTTTTGTAGCTGACTCGGCATTAACAGGCGAGTTCGTAGACACGACTTTAATTTATACTTCGCTTCCTCCGGTAATTGATTTAGTTGAAGCAAACGGTGTTGTTTCTGATGTTGATTTTTCTGCTTATCCGAATCCTTGCGAGAATCAATTGACAATAATTCAGTCAAACAACCAAGTAGACAAAGTATCAATGAGATTGATGGATGTAACCGGTCGTGTTGTAATGAACGATGTTTATTGGAGTTCAAAGCGCACGATAGACACAACGAATCTTCCGAGTGGATTTTACACAGTCATGCTTGAAAGACAAGGTCAAATTCATTCCGTGAAATTCGTTAAGAAATAAAATTAGAAAGCTGTTGTCATGAAAAACTTCTTCGCGGTACTTTTTCTTGTGATTGTTTCTCACACCATTTCTGCACAAGGAACCTTGCGCGGAAAGGTGACCGATGAGAAAGGTGAATCTATGTTTGGAGTAATTGTTCGTGCCATAGAGAACGAAGGAATCATTGCCCAAACCGATTTCGAAGGAACATTCTCACTGAAGTTTCCAGACAACAAGCAGTACACATTGAATTTTATCATTGTCGGATACGAGAAGTTAGAGGAAAAAATTCTGCTTAAGGATAATGCAGTCTTATCGAAGGAGTTCACCTTAATAAATTCTTCCAACGTAATCAAAGGAATGGATGTAGTGGCCAAGCGTGTAAAGGCGAACGATGGCTACATGGAAAAAATGAAAATGAATTCCGCGACCACATTGGATTTCATTTCAGCTGAGGTCATGAAGAAGACAGGAGATGCGAACGTTGTGAATGCAATAGCACGTGTGTCTGGGGTTTCTACCAACGGCGGTTTAATTACAGTCCGTGGTATTGGTGACCGTTACGTTCGCACAACCTTGAACGGTTCGCGTATCCCAACGTTAGATCCTTTGACGAATAACATTAAGCTCGATATTTTCCCTTCGAGTTTGGTAGACAACATTGTTATTACCAAGACCCAGAGTGCCGATTTACCAGGCGATTGGGCGGGTGCATACATATCTGTTGAAACAAAAGATTATCCAGATAAGTTAACCGTGAACATTGAATCGCAGTTCGGTTACAATGCGCAAACGACTTTTCAGAATGTTATTTCTTCAGACCGAAGCAGTACCGATTGGTTGGGATTTGATAATGGTCTTCGAATAAGGGATACAGACAGAATTGTAACCCCGAATTTAGATCCTTCCACGTATCAGCAAATGGTAGCTTTAGGATTAGGAGATTATTTCGCGCAGCAAGGTATTCAGGGTTGGAATGATGGTGAAGCGCAAGGTGATACTTATTTCAGATTGGGACTTGTACAGCTGGGTCTTTTATCTCCAGCACAATTCAATGATCCTACTGCTTTTGCGAATGCCCGCGCGCAATACAATTCCACATACAAACCCCAAGCTTTTGATTTGATTAATCCGAACGGAACCGATTACAACAACGGGTTCAGTAACAATTGGAATACGAAGTTTCGCAGAGCTCCAATTAATTTTTCTCAGAGCTTCAGCGTTGGAGATCAGAAAACATTGTTCGGAAAAGAGTTGGGTTTCATTTTCGGATTTAAGTATGGCTCTGCGGTACGCTATGATCCAAATGGAATATCACAACGCGTGGGAGATGAAACCTTGGGTTATTTATTCGAAAGACAGGATAATGCGATAATAAGTCGCGAGACCAATTCGATAAGCGCCTTGTTGAATTTGGCCTACAAGCTGAATAAGAATAATAAAGTTTCTTTATTATTCATGCCGAATATCATTGGTAACAATGATGTAGCAAGCTTTGAAGAAATGCCTCAGGGTTTAGTCAATCAGGAAGCGGCTATTTTCAAAAATATATTTTATGAGCAGCGCAAGCAATTGATTTATCAGTACTCTTCGCAACACTATATCCCTTCTCTTAAATTGAAATTAGATGTGAATGCATCATACACAGATGGAAGCAGTATTGCACCCGATTTTAAGGCCACTCAATACCTACGATTTTTAGACTTTAATACAGTAACCGGTTACGAGTTTGCACCAACTGCAGGCGAAGGAATACGCAGATATGATCGCTACTTAGACGAGAATATTTTCGACGGAAGAATCGGATTTGAATTACCTATTAAATCAAAAATAGAGGGTGTTGCACGTAAGTTTAAATTCGGTGCAGCAACTCAACGTAATTACAGAAAGATTGACAACAACGAGTATAGATTATTTAATGGAAATCAAGGTGTTGTTCAGCCTTTGCTAGATGGAGATTTAAACAACTATTTAAATCCAGACAAGTTTGTTATTCAAAACGGTACGCTCGATTACTATTACATGGATTTTGATTTTGAAAGAAATCACAGTTTTGGTAATAGCAATGTCGATGCGGTTTATGGTTTGATTGACTTCGAAATAAATCAGTCATTGCGTTTTTCTGGAGGTGTAAGAATGGAGCATACCGATATTTTTACAGATGCTGATTCATTTTATGAATTGGGTTATGGTGTAAATGATATTCGACGAGAGAATGTGGGTGGATTTGCCCTGGTGAATGCTGCGTCCCTTGATCAGTGGAATTTGTTGCCGAGTGGAAGTCTGATTTATAAGTTGAAAACGAAGAAAGAAACACAGAGTAATCTTCGATTGAATTACAGCAAGTCTTTAGCGAGACCGAGCATCAGAGAATTAAGTGATGCTGCAATCTATGACAATGAATTTAGAACTTTGATTTACGGAAATTCAGATTTGAAGATTGTTGAAATCACGAACTATGATTTTCGAGGTGAAGTTTATTTTGGAAATGGTGACAATGTCTCTGCGAGTGTGTTCTACAAAGATTTCCGGAACCACATAGAAATGGGATTTGGTGGTGCGGGCATTACTTGGGACAATATTGAGCAATCGACAGTGCGAGGAATTGAGATTGAAGGGAAGAAACAACTTGGAAAGAATTTCGAGTTTCGTGCGAATCTGACGTTGGTGAAATCAGAGGCAGAATTCGTTCGTAAGGATTTGCAAATTATTGATGGAATAAAAGTCTACACAATCATTGATACGTTGTATCGCCCTATGTTCGGACAAGCACCTTATTTGTTTAATTCGATTCTATCCTATACTGCCGATTCATTGGGCTTAACAGCTACGATAAGTTACAACGTTCAAGGTCCTCGATTGGTTATTGCTGGTGCGGTGAAAGGAAGACCCGATGTGTATGAAATTCCACGACACTTGTTAGACTTCAAGTTAAGTAAATCAATAGGCGAACACTACAGTGCGAGCATAACCATTCGCGATATATTGAACTCGCCAGTGCGCAGATCCTACGATTTGCCGAATGGTTATGTAGACTTTGACAGATTCAGATACGGAACGAATTTCTTAGTCAGTTTCGCTTACAAACTTTAATTATTGATTGAGATGAAGACATTTTTAACGACAATATTCCTT
>JBEIFO010000109.1:0-6654 GCA_040382375.1 Crocinitomicaceae bacterium | reverse complement strand
TGAATGAAAAGCTTCATTCAATAAAAGCCATTCAAGAGCGCAACTTAGATCAGCCGATCTATGTCTCGCTAACACTTTTCTCCGACAGTCCTGAGTTGGTCTTTGAAAATCTTCCTGCAGCAGAATTACCTGTGCTTACGGAAAAAGATTATGTGTTAGACGGAATGACAGGATTGCTCGACGCTATAGGCACCGTGATTAACCGCATGAAATATGCAGTTGGACGTGACCTGAAGGAAAAGAACGGAACGGTTATGATTGTTATTTTCACAGATGGTGGAGAGAACGCCTCACGCATGTTCAAATACCAAGAGATCTCTTCTTCAATTAAAGAATTAGAAGCAACCGGAAATTGGAACTTCGCTTTCATTGGAGCAGACATTGATGCTTGGGGAGCCGCGAGCAGATTGAACATGCAACAATCACGTGTGTATTCTTCAGCAAAGGCTGACATTAAAGAAACCATGCACTATGCTGCTAACGAATTGGAGCGTTCTATCCAATCAAAAAGATCTGGAAAAAATTGGGAAGGGTTTGGTGAATTATAATTCTTAAATTTATCGTCATGCGAACACGGGTTCATTTATTAAAATCAGAAGAAGTAGACAAAGCTGCCTACCAGGAAATTTTGCAACAACTGCAACTATTTTCTGGTCCGCTAGAATTTGTATCTACAATAGATGAACCCGTGTTTGAAGACGATGAAGGCATCGAATTCGACAACAAAGACGAGAATGGACGGGATAAAACGCACCCTATTCCCCAAGAAATGATTCAAGTCTACGCCTCCTATTCAGATATGAACGAGGAGATCTGTTCTTTAGACGGTCATTATGTTGAGGCGCCACAAACACTGACTCGATTGAAATGGGATGATATCTTTGAAAGGTGTCTAACCTTCCGAAAAGCGAATGACACTTCAGAATTTGAATTCGTGATTCTCCTTACCGACAAAGGCAATGAGTTCAACTGGTTTGCAGCACCTGATCCAAAAGGAGGAAGAAATGGATTCGTTCAAACATCTGGACTCGGATTTTATTTACCTGGATTTTCACGAGCGAGCATCGTTTATTTAATCACTACGCATCTACTTCGTCACTATATGTTCTCAGACATTCGCGAAATGTCTGAAGGCGTCCACCAAAAATCGGTGGGATGCATGAATGACTTTTGTGAGAACAAAGCTGAACTTATTCTAAAAATTCGCACAGCAGATTTGTGTTCCGACTGTGTAAAGCAGTTGGAGAATAAAAAAGTCGACCCACTTCTCGCCAACCAAGTTTTTGAAATCATGGAGGCCATGCGCAGCGAAATCCTTTTTCGAGACCGCTATTCGCTGTTAAAGAAACCCAGCCGCATGCACATCTCTGGACCGAACTATAAAATTCAATTTCCCGATCTTGCCAATCTCGAATTGAAACTAGATAAGATTGAAAAAACAATTTATCTTTTCTTCCTTAGCAAACCTGAAGGCGTTAAACTTAACATGCTTGATGAGCATCGCGAGGAACTCACTGAACTTTATTTAAAGGTCAGTCCAACATCAGATAGGGCAACGGCCACTCGAAGAATCAATGAACGCACCGACAATGCGCATACTCAAAAAATAAGCGAGACCATTTCGAAGATCAGAAAAAAAATCAATGATTTACTTGGAGATGAAATGGGAGAGCATTACATCATTGCAGGTGCCAATGGCGAAGTGAAAAAAATCGGCGTTGAAAGACATTTGGTTAGTTTCGACGGGAATTAATGTCTGTACCAACATGCCGTCTTAAGGGGTAAACAAGCGCTCTATCTTAAACTAAAAAATACGGGCTCAGGAATTGGCCTTTTTTTTATCTTCTATTTGACCTTGAATATCCAAAATCTATTTGAATCATCGCGTTAACAACTAAATTGCTTTTACCGTACTCGGGAATTCTCGTTTCACCCATATTCCAGAACGTTGAATTCAAATTATATTCAAACGCAAATGCTAAACGTGAAGAACTCTTTTCATCTGATAAAACTGGAACCGAAAGCATTGCTCCAATAGATCTTTGATTCAATCGAAGAAGATTAACTTCATTTGTGATCAAATTTGGGTTCAGGCTTGTGGATGGAAGAAATTGTGTATTCTTGAAATAATAATTTCGAGTACCCCAATTAAAATAAAAACCTACCTGAGGTGACTTATGGTGCGACTCATCAAGACAAAAATTCAATCCTAAATTAAACTTCGACCCTGCCATAGAAACTTTATTCACTCCGCCTGTTTTTGTAATAGCATAACCCACTAATAACCCTACTTTATTCAAAAACAACTTAAATGTAGAGCCGTAACGTAATTGAGCATTTTGCGTCTCCTGCGAATCATTTATTATGTAATCATTAATCTTCATTGTTGAAATATCATACTCAACGCCAAGATTCAAACCACCTTGAACATATAAATTCAAGCCATTTGAATTCCGATGCGAGTACTGCGCAAATGCACCCACAACAATTCCAAATATGAATATGGTGGATAATAAAATTTTACTCATTTTGCATTTATCTAATTAATACTACTGTACCCTTAAACTCTCTTGCCCCTTCCATCTGTGTTTCTATAATAATCTGCCAAGCATATTGATCAGTCTGACATAAATAACTCCCATTGCTTAATTCAAAAGCTCCATTTGTAGAATTGTAATGGAAATTATTTCTTAAGTTTCTAACGTTAACAGTACCATTCCAACCTTCATAAAAATCATTCGTCAAGAATACTGTATTGCCCCATCTATCGACTACTTGGAAGGTATAGTTCACAATTTTATCTTTTCCTCGAATAACAGGAATAAATACTTCATTCAAATTATTTTGATCCGGAGTAAATGCATTAGGCACATATACATTCAATGGATCTTCAATTCTGACAACTTGATTCACCGTTGTTTGGCATCCCACATTATCCGTAGCAATCAGTTCAACGTTAAACGAGCCTACATATTCATAATAATGTTGGGTATATGCCCCATAACCCCAATAATTATCTCCGAAATTCCAGTTGTAATCGAGCGATAAATCGGGAAGATCCACAGTATAGTTGAAGGTTGAATTAAACTCACTGTCTACTTCCGGAGTAACAGTAAAGAATACATTATTGATATCTGGAAGTTCGCCGAAAGTAAACGCGCCTGGAACCGTCTCTTCAACCGAACAGCCGTTCGCTGAATACACCGTTAGGGTGACATCGTAGGTGCCTGGATTCTGATAAATATGAACTGGATTTTGAACAAAAGAACTTAATCCATCTCCAAAATTCCACTCATAGCCGGTGATAGCCACTGGACTTTGTGACTCATCCGTGAACTGAACAGAGACTGGCACACATGGTCCATCCTGATTGAATGAAAATACCGGGTCCGGACCTTGTAAAACATTAATCGTCTCTGTATGTGAATCCTGACAACCGAACGAATTCGATACCGTTTGCACCATGATATAATTTCCAGGTGCTGTTAGTCCTAAATTCGGTTCAGGAATATTCTGATTTCCTGATAACGGATTTCCATTTAAAACCCACGAATAAGATTCAGCACCACTGCTTAAATCTGTTATTGTTACTTGTTCTTGATCACAAAGAATTGCAGCTGGGAATTGGAAATTTGCAGCCGGTGTTGGGTTAATCGTAATGGTTTCATAAGCAGTGCTTTCACAAACCAAAGAACCTTGCTGCAAATAAGCCGTTAACTCAATGGTACAATTTAAAATATCTGTTGTTGAAGGATTAACAAAATCATAAGTCAAGACATCTTGATTGCTTGATATTCCATCACAAAAAGTCCATAAATAAGTGTTTCCACCGTTAGCCCCGAGGTTCACAGATAATGGAGAACATCCGATTGTCGTCCCTACTGAAATTTCCGCTTGAGGGTTCAATGCTACGAACGAAAGTTCGTCCTCGAACTTACATCCGTTACCATCGGTAACTTCAAATTCTAAAATACCATTGTAATCAGAAGGAACATCCCACGAATTCGTAGTACTCTGAATAAGTGGATTTCCTTGGTACGTCCATTCCATAGTAATTGGATTCACTCCATTGGCATAGACACCGTTGACTTGCAATGTACCTTGACCATCCGAACAAACAGCAACATCGGGTCCAGCATATACAATTAAGTTATTCGTATCGAAAACATTCACTTGATAGGTGTCGGTTCCAACACAACCCTGATTATCTGTAACCGTTGCCTCGTAAACAACAGTCTCAGTAGGATTAATGGTAAATGTATTTCCAATTCCAGACTCCAAACCATTCAATGCTTCCCATGATATTACCCAGGGCCATTGACCTTGCGTAACGTTTGAAATCAATTGAGCCTCTTCTTGGTAACATAAAATATCTGTAGCTGGTGGTCCAGTGATTGAAATTATCGGCTGTGGCCAAATAAATACGGCTGCGTCATCAGTTGACAAACAACCTGTGAACTGATCTGTAACAACTACTGAATAATTCAGTTGAGTAAGCACATTGCCGTTGTTCACTTGCGGTAAAATCTCAAGAGCACCGCCGATGATAGTGCCAACAGTATTATTATTAGGAGACCATTGATAAGCATATTGAGTACCTACTGGTGGAACAGCCGTTAAGTATCCTGCTTCACCAGAACACAGATACTCATCGGCAAGGGTAAATACTGGATTTGGATTTACAGTTATTCCTTCCGATGAATTGCTTTCACATCCATTAAAATCAATCACATTGTAAGTGTATGAATTAGTCAACACGGGGTTAACCGTTGCAGCATTCGAAGCACTTTCAACAGCGCCCGTAGCGTCGTTAATCCATTGGACTGTATATGGTGACTGTCCAGTTCCGGGCACTACAGAACCTTGCAATTGAACCGGATCGTTGGCACATATAGAATTGTCAGATACACTTGTAATTAGCTCTGGCACCTCCAAAATATTGATACCGTATGTTCCAGATGAAGTACAGCCCATCTCATCGGTAGCAGAAATTGTAAACACTGTGTTTTCACTCAAGTTCACAGGATAGCATTGTGAATTACTCAAAACAGTATTTCCAATCGACCATTGGTAATCCAAATTTCCCGTTCCGCAAGTAGAATAAACACAAAGAGTTTCGTTGGTATTTCCGCAGAATGTTTCCTGATTATCTGTCACCTGAGGAGTTGGATAAACCGTAACCAAGACAACTTCATTCGTTACGCAACCATTGTTATTGATAGCAACATCATATTGGAACGTTTGAGAAGTACACAACCCACCAAGATCAGGTTCAACGGAAATAATAGTTTGATTCGCCGCACCTACAATTCCATTGCCTGTCCAAGTCACTTGCGAATTCGCTGGTGTTGGTAAAACTGCCAATGTCGCAACTAATCCATCGCAAACATTCACATTTGGATTAGGGATATTGGCTATCGGAGTAACACCCGTTTGTATGGTTATGGTTTCAGAGTCTGAACACCCGTTCATATCTGTTACTGTGAAATAAACTGTCTCTGTTGAACCCGTTCCAACAAAATCAAACTGTGCTAAATTCCCAAGTACAGGATTGTTTATTCCTCCTATGCTCCATGCATACTGTGAAATAAGTATGTTATTTTGTTCCGAACCAAACAATGGAGCAACACTTCCTGAGCATAGAGGCAAAACAAAATTCGGCTGTATAACAGCAATCGGTTCTTCATGCAATGAAATAACTACCTCATCCACTCCGACACAACCATTCGCATCAGTAGTACTTAGCTGATAGGTTGTTCCATTTTGAATCAATGGTTGAACTGTAATACTATTCAAAACAACATTGTTATCTAAATCAGTCCATACGTTTGTATAAGGCTGCGTTCCTCCGAATACAAATTCAGTAAGTTGAACAGTTGTGCCTGGACAAACCACATCATCGTTACCAGCAATTGGAACAGGTGCTAAATAAGTATCTACTGTGATTGTCTCCGTATCTGCACATCCATTGGCATCCGTAGCAGTTACCATATAATCTGCCGGTAAAAACGGTGAAGCTGAGAAAAACTGCAAGTTACTTGTGGCGCCTGTACTCAAATCTTGCCAGGTGTACGTATAAGGTTGTGCACCCGTGCTTTGTTGAACATTTCCTTGAAGCCAAACCTGGCCACCCGGACAAACGATCGGATTAAGCCCTTGACTAGACGTTGCTATTGCAACTGGATTCTCGTACACCTCGAAATTCGTAGAAATTGTGTTTGTACAACCATTGATAGACGTCAAATCCAATTGCGTTTGATAAAGACCTGGCACAACCCCAGAGTTGTAGTTGAATGAACTCACGTTGTTCAAATTCTCCATGAACATATCATTCGCTACACCCAAAATATTTCCACTTACATCCACTTGATTGACAGTCCAGGTGTAATCTTGAATGTAAGGATCATTGACATCTGCTTCAACAAGAACATTCTGATTTGGACACAATCCTAAGTCGCTCATCAACACGTTTCCATCTGGAGTCGGATAAACAACAATTTGAAGCGAAACATGATCATCGGCACAACCGTTCGTTGCCGAGAATTCAACATTGTAAATTTGCGAAGGATAGCTGGTAGCATTGAAAATATGAATGGCATCTTCTGTACCTGCCACTGCCCCATCCCCGAAATCATAGCTAAACTCAGTTGCTCC
>JBEIFO010000108.1:0-6660 GCA_040382375.1 Crocinitomicaceae bacterium | reverse complement strand
GATGTGTTGGCGGTTCAAGTGAATACTGTGAACAGATCAAATGTTCAGGTTGATTTATTGAGCGCTGATGGGAAATTAATTTCGAGCACTGTTCTTTATCAAGGCAGCACGCTAGCGCATTTCGACACACGCACGCTATACAACGGAACGTATTTCGTTCGTGTTGGAAGTGGGAAAAATAGTGTGACGAAGAAGGTTGTGGTTTCGCATTAATTCTTCTTCACATAAAATAAAAAAGGAGCTCGACAGCTCCTTTTTTTTTGTCAAACAAAAAATTTTAGTTCCTTACGCAACGAATTTCGAAGCCATAACCCGAATTCATGGAAGATGTAAATCCGCCACCCAAATCTTGACTGCAGTAACCTATACTGTACGAACCACCGTCCGAAGTCCACCAATAAGAGCAACCTCCTAGGTTTACGTCACCCGATTCGTAACAGAAGCCACCTTTATTCGCGTTAAAACCAGCCGAATTGGTTCCTTTCACTTTAATCATTCCCAAATCACCTGTGCTTTCATTCCACTCTTCTATCTCCCAAGTATAATTGGCCAAAGCTTTTGCAGCCTTTCCGTCAACACTTGTTCCTCCTCCAAGAGAATTAGACAGCGTCTTGAAGTCAGAAGAAGACGCAACTTTAAATCCTGCAGGAGCAATTCCTCTTGCATCTTTCATTGCATAACCGTTATAAAAATAAACTCCATCACTAACTCTAAAGGCAGGTGTTTTAGATTTAGCGGCACTTGACCATTCTTTGTTGGTCTTTGCTTCTAAAATTGGTTCGCCATTGGAGAAAGTTGTCACCTTCAAATTTTCGGACATCCAATTCACCCCGCCAATTGCGACTGTTGGAATTACAGGAGCTTGCTCTGTCTTTGGTTGTTCAGCTGCCGGAGCGGGAGCTGCTGCATTGGCTTGTGCTTCAGGCTTTGACTCACTGCTTCCGCATGATGTAATTAAAATCAATGTCGAAGCTAGCATTGCGAATACACTCAAACTTTGTTTTTTCATGATCTGATTTATTTGGTTATCGATTTCTTCTTTGTTTCTTGTCGCGTTCTTGCTTGAACTTCAATTTCGCTTGAAGCGTTTTCTTTTCGTGGAATGCTCCTTTGAAATCGGGATCATCTAATCTTTTCTGACGGTCCATTTCGCGCGCATGGTCTTGTTTTTCTTCGGGCTCTGTCTTTTCAATCTTGACTGCCTCTGGAATTTCGAAAACCGGAATGGTTTGACGAATAATTTTCTGAATGTTGGTCAAGTGATATTCTTCAGACTGATCTACGAAACTAATGGCAACGCCTGTTTTGAATGCGCGACCTGTTCTTCCGATGCGGTGAACATAGTCTTCGTAATGGCCGGGGACTTGAAAATTTACTACGTGAGAAACTTCAAACACATCTATGCCTCGAGCGGTAACGTCGGTGCTCACGAGAATGCGAACGTTACCGTCTTTGAAATCCTTAATCGCGTTCATGCGCGAGTTCTGTCCAATGTTGCTGTGAAGGAATCTGATTTCACCCACATTGCTTCTCGCCATGAATTTTCCCATGGTGGTCGCGTCTGTTTTGGTTCGCACAAAAACCATTACACGCTTCATCTCATCTCCTTCAAGAAGATGCATAAGCAAGTTCAATTTTGTCTTGAAGTTTGGAACCATGTAAACTCTTTGTTCCACTGTGGTAGCCGGAGTCGCCTGAGGCGTTACTTCAACACGCGAAGGGAACAAAAGGAAGTTGTCGGCAATGCGTTCTACTCGCTCAGGAAAAGTTGCAGAGAACAACAGCTGTTGTTTTTTCTGCGGAAGCTTTTCTTGAATTTCACGAAGCTGTGGCCAGAATCCCATATCCATCATGCGGTCACATTCATCGAGCACCACGTGCTTTATTTTCTTCGGAATAATTACGCGTTTTGCGTAGATCTCTAAAAATCTTCCAGGGGTAGCCACGATAATATCTACTCCCTTTTTAATAATGTCAATTTGAGTCTTCGGACCAACGCCGCCGTACAAGGCCACATAGCGAAGCTCGGTGTATTTGCAAAGACTTTGAATTTGTTCTTCCACCTGAACCACCAATTCTTTGGTTGGAACCAAGATGAGCGCTCTAGGCTCGTCTCCTTGCGGATACTTCAACAATTGTAGTAAAGGAAGCACATAAGCCGCCGTTTTACCCGTGCCGGTTTGTGCAATTCCAATGACGTCTTGTCCGCCTAAAACTCGAGGAATAACTTTCTCTTGAATCTCGGAAGGAGACTCATACCCCAACTCATTTACAGCATCTAAAAACTGTCTCGTTAACTTTAACTCTTCGAACGTCATTCCACAAAGGTAACCTTCTTATCTTCGTGTCCGAAAATCATTTTCAATGAAAAAAATATTCATCGCTATTATTGCTCTTGGCCTAACTGCTTGGTGCTACTTCCAATTTAAAGATCAGGTTGCGCAGCTTCCTAAATCTGAAACTGAAAACGGACCGTTTGAATACGAAGTGGATCGCTTCGCAGACATTCGAATTCTTCGTTACAAGCTAGACGGATTCGACAAGTTAACCACGAAGCAAAAAGAATTCGTTTATTACCTAACGCAGGCAGGCCTTGCGGGACGGGACATTATGTGGGATCAGAACTGCAAATACAACTTGGAAGTTCGTAGCGTTTTCGAGAAAATTTATTCGAATTATTCTGGAGATAAAACTGCCGAAGAGTGGTTGAACCTTGAAACCTATTTGAAGCAATTGTGGATGAGCAACGGAATTCATCACCATTACAGCAACATTAAGCATACGCCGAAATTCAGTAAGGAGTATTTCACTACACTTTGCGCTGCTACAGGCACGCAGGTTTCAGAAGAGATTATGGAAGTGATCTTCAATCCGAATGTTGCCGCAATGAAAGTGGAAAGCGATGCTTCGAAAGGATTGGTTGAGAATTCTGCTGTGAATTTCTATGAAGGCGTTACGACGAAAGAAGCCTTTGATTATTATGCATCGAAGGAAGTGGCCGGCGATCGCGCACCATTGTCTTACGGCATTAACGCAAACCTTCGCAAAGAAAACGGAGTTATTGTTGAAGATGTATATCGCATAGGCGGTAAGTACAGCGCGGCATTGGAGCAAGTTGTATTCTGGTTGAATAAAGCAGAAAAGGTTGCAGAGAACGACAAGCAAGCCGTTTCACTTCGCAAGCTGATTGAATTTTATACAACTGGAGATTTGCGCACATGGGACGACTTCAACATTCAATGGGTGAAAGCAACTGTAGGCGATATTGATTTCATTCATGGTTTTGTGGAAGTGTATAACGATCCGCTTGGAAAGCGTGGTTCTTACGAAAGTGTTGTCGAGATCAACGATTTCGAAGCGAGTGATCGCATGAAGGTAATGATGCAAAACGCACAGTGGTTCGAAGACAACTCCCCTATTCTTCCTGAACACAAGAAGAAAGAAGTAAAAGGAATTACCTACAAAGTGGTGAATGTTGCTGGTGAATCTGGCGATGCGAATCCATCTACTCCGATTGGAGTGAACCTTCCGAATGCACAATGGATTCGGGCTATGCACGGTTCGAAGAGTGTGAGTTTAGGAAACATTGAAGACGCTGCAAACAACGCTGGTGGTTCTGGTATGTTGAAGGAATTCGCGAACGACGAAGAAGAAATTGCTCGCGCTGAAAAGCACGGAGCAACTGCGGGGAAAATGCACACTGCCATGCACGAGGTTATTGGTCACGCAAGCGGACAATTGGAGCCGAACGTATCTGCGAGTTCTCAAACTTTGAAAGAGTTTGCTTCAACCATTGAAGAAGGAAGAGCTGACTTGGTAGCGTTGTATTATGTGATGGATCCCAAGTTGGTTGAAATGGGATTGATGGAAAGCCTGGAAGTTGGAAAGGCTGAATACTACGGATACATTCGCAATGCGATGATGGTTCAGATGAGAAGGTTGAAAATGGGCGAAGACATTGCTGAAGCACACATGCGCAATCGCGCTTGGATAAGCAATTGGATTATTGAGAAAGGAGCAGCTGCGAATGTTATTTCAAGAGAAGTTCGCGATGGAAAAACGTATTTCAACATTAACGATTACGGCAAGATGCGCGACTTAGTGGGTGAATTGTTGCGTGAAGTTCAACGTATCACTTCGCAAGGAGATTACAACGCTGCGAAAGCATTAGCAGACGGATACGGAAAGAAAGTTGATCCAACCTTGCACGCTGAAGTGCTTGCTAGATCAGAGAAATTGAATATTCCTCCGTACAACGGATTTGTAAATCCGATTCTAACACCTGTGTTGGATTCAAACGGAAAAATGATTGATGTAACCGTGAGTTACACCAAGACCTTCGCAGAACAAATGTTAAATTACAGCAAGAACTACGGTTTCCTTGCACCAAAAAAATAAGATATGTCGAAAGGAGTATTTCAAGTCCCACTTCCAATTAATGAGCCTGTAAAAGGCTATGCACCTGGAAGTGCAGAGCGTACATCGCTTTCAGCCATGTACAAAAAAATGTACAATCAGGAACCGATAGACGTTCCCATGTATATCGGATCGGAATTGATTCGCACAGAAGAAAAGCTTCCGCTTACTTCTCCGCAAGAGCATGCGAAAGTATTGGGGTATTTGAATCGTGGAACAAAAGACCACGTGATTCAGGCCATTGACACAGCCTTGGCTGCGCGCGAGCGTTGGTCACATTTGCCTTGGGAACATCGCGCAGCTATTTTCCTTCGTGCAGCCGATTTATTGGCTGGTCCATACAGAGACCGCATGAATGCAGCGACTATGTTGGGTCAAGGAAAAAATGCGCATCAAGCTGAAATTGATGCCGCATGTGAGTTCATCGATTTCCTTCGTTTCAATGTGTTGTATATGCAACAGATTTACAACGAACAACCGGGATCACAACCAGGTATGTGGAACCGTTTGGAATACCGTCCGCTTGAAGGATTCGTTTTCGCGATTACTCCATTCAACTTCACAGCTATTGCGGGTAACTTGCCTGCAAGTGCGGCTATGATGGGTAACGTATGTGTGTGGAAGCCTGCAGATACGCAAGTGTACAGCGCGCATGTGATTATGGAATTGTTCCGCGATGCTGGATTACCAGACGGCGTAATTAATATGATTACTGTTGACGGTCCAGTTGCTGGAGACGTGGTTTTCTCGCACAGAGATTTCGCTGGACTTCACTTTACTGGATCTACCGCTGTGTTCAAGCACTTGTGGAAAGAGATTGGAAGCAACTTGGATAACTACAGAACTTATCCAAGAATTGTTGGAGAAACGGGAGGAAAAGATTTCATTGTTGTGCATCCATCTGCAAATGCAGAAGAAGTGGCAACTGCTATTGTTCGTGGAGCATTTGAATATCAAGGACAGAAATGTTCTGCTGCAAGTAGAAGCTACATCCCTCGCTCGTTGTGGCCTGCAGTGAAAGCGAAAATTGTAAGTGATTTAAAAGTTATTAAAGTTGGAAGTCCGGAAGACTTCACCAACTTCGTTAACGCTGTTATTGATCGCAGATCATTTGATAAAATCAAAGGATACATCGAATACATCAAGACGCAAAGTGACGCTGAAATTATCGCAGGTGGAACTTATGACGATTCAGTTGGATACTTTGTTGACCCAACGGTTGTGGTGACTACTAATCCGAAGTTCCGCACCATGGAAGAAGAAATCTTTGGTCCGGTTGTAACGCTTTATGTTTACGAAGACGAGTTGTGGGCAGACACGTTGCATTTGGTGAATGAGACCAGCGACTACGCGTTAACAGGAGCTGTTATTTCGAAGGATCGCTATGCCATTGATCAGGCAATGCGCGTATTGGAAAACGCAGCGGGTAACTTCTACATCAACGACAAACCAACGGGCGCAGTTGTAGGACAGCAGCCGTTTGGTGGTGCTCGTGGAAGTGGAACCAACGATAAAGCCGGATCTTACTTGAACTTGTTGCGTTGGGTTTCTCCGCGTACCATTAAAGAAACTTTTGTAACACCAGCACATTACACGTACCCTTGGAATGCCTAAACAATAAGGCTTGTGGATGCATTTGAAATAATAAAAGAAACCCTTGTCGACAATCCGTCTGTGTTATTTACGGTTGGCGATAAGGGCTTTTTTCGTTTTAAGGTGAAGCTTATTGCTAAGCTGCTTCTTTCAGAAGCCAGTAAGAACAACGGAGTATTCGTTGACAGCAAGGGCGAAGGGGTGATTTTATTTTTTGAAGAAAAGAATAAGAAATCTGCTTCCGTATTTATTCAACTGCTTGTTATTCTCTTTGCGATTGGGCCGTTCAGACTGCATCGTGTGTGGCGCCGTAAACAAGAAGTTGCGGCCTTCCATTCGTTGTGGCCGAACTACATTTATTGCAGTTACTTGGCCGTCCGAAAATCTGCACGTGGACATGGTGCCATTTTCGAATTACGCAATGCCTTGTTTCAATTTCAACAAGAAAAACAATTACCCATTTTGGTTGAAACAACTGTAGAGAAGAACAAGCGTATCTATGAGCGCATAGGCTTTCGTGTTTACGATGAACGTGTTGTGAGTGGGTTTAAGACCTTTTGTATGGTTCGAGACACATTGAATTAAATTGCCTAAAACTTTCATCTACGGAAATTGAAAAAGATGGTATATTCACGCTGAAAACCTAAACAT
>JBEIFO010000107.1:0-6712 GCA_040382375.1 Crocinitomicaceae bacterium | reverse complement strand
TCATTGGTTCTTGCAGGTATTGCTACTCCGCTAGTATTCTCGGTTCACTCGATTGTATCGATGGACTTTGCTACCTCAATAGTTCCGGGATGGCACGCAACAATCTTCCCTCCTTATTTCGTATCTGGAGCGGTATTCTCAGGATTTGCAATGGTATTGACGCTGTTGTTGATTATGAGAAAGACTATGCGTCTTGAGGCTTACATAAATATTGCACACATTGAATACATGAACATTGTAATCATTGTAACAGGATCTATCGTGGGTGTTGCATACTTAACTGAGTTATTTATCTCGTGGTACAGTGGTGTTGAATACGAATCATACGCATTCATCAATCGTTTCTCGGGTCCATACAGTTGGGCTTATTGGATGATGATGACGTGTAACGTAATCTCTCCACAGTTGTTCTGGTTCAAGAAAATTAGAACAAGCTTAACTGCTACATTCTTATTGTCTATTGTAGTAAACATTGGTATGTGGTTCGAGCGTTTTGTAATCATTGTGACTTCGATTCACCGTGACTACACGCCAGGAGCATGGGGTGAATTCCACCCAAGTGTTACGGATATTGGAATGTTCGTAGGAACAATCGGAATCTTCTTCACGTTGTTCTTGTTGTTCGCGCGTTACTTCCCTGTTTTAGCTTTGAACGAATTGAAGACAATCTTAAAAGTTTCGGGCGAAAGCTACAAGAACTCAGACAAACATTAAAAACTGAACGATTAAGGCAATGGCAAATAAAGTATTTCACGTGATGTACGACGACGACCAAAAGTTGTTGGATGCAGCTACGGTGTTGGTAAAACAAGGGATACAGGTGAAAGATGTATTTTCTCCTTTCCCTGTTCACGGATTAGATCCAATCATTGGTGTTAAGCGCACGCGCTTAGCGATTGCATCTTTCATGTATGCAACTACCGGAACGTTATTGGCAATATTGGGAACTTGGTACTTCATGATTCATGACTGGCCGATGAACATTGGTGGTAAACCAAACTTTACTTGGATTGAAAACGCTCCGGCTTTCGTTCCTATCATGTTTGAATTTTCAGTTTTCTGTGCAGCGCATGGTATGGCAATAACCTACTTTTTGCGCAACGGAACTCTTCCTGGAATGCCAGCCTCTAATCCAGATCCAAGAACTACAGACGATAAGTTTGTAATGGAAATAGTTACAGAAGATAATCACGCATTCTCTGTATCTGATTTGGAAGAAAAAATACGTGCAACTGAAGTTTTTGAACTAAGCATAAAGGACTGTTAAGATGAAGCGTCCCCTACTAAACACATTTTCGGCTATCACAGTAGCAATTGCATTTGCTTCTTGTGGTGTAGACACGAATTCTCCTGGTGTGGAATACATGCCAGATATGTATCGCTCTCCTGCATTGGAAGCATACGTTGACTACGGATCAAACAAACACATGGATTGGACGCAGAGTCAGAAGGACGAAGCGGGAGTTCAAGCTGTGTTGTCTCGCGTTCCTGCAAAAGGCAGTATTGCTTATGCTGGTGACGATGCTTTATTCGGAATGCCTTATGCATTGCCAAATGACACAACTGGATATTCAAGAGCGGCTGTTGAGATTCACTCGCCTTTGCTAGCTAACAAAGTGAACATTGAAGAAGGAAAGCGTTTATATATGATTTTCTGTCAACACTGTCACGGAAAAGAAGGGCATGGAGATGGCGCTATTTCTAAGAATGGTCTAATCGCAGGTATTCCTGACTATGCGACTAAGTTGAAAGATTTAGAAGAAGGGAAGATGTACCATACGCTTCAATTCGGAAAAGGATTGATGGGATCACATGCTTCTCAATTGAATCAAAAAGAGCGTTGGCAGATTTTGGAGTGGGTGAAGTGCCTTCAAAAAGGTATTGCTGCTCCTGAGTATGATGCGAAGGATATGTTAAAGGTTGCAGCTGAGGCAGCACCTGCAGATTCAACAAAAAAATAAGAACTAGAAGGAATACAGTATGTCACAAGATAAATTACAATTCCAATTTCCGTCGCAAACTAAAATGTGGACGACGGCGTTGATGGCCATTGGTGGGGTGTCTGCTCTGCTAGGATGGTTTGCTGATAAAACAGAGCATCACCAATACTGGTGGGCCATGTTGTTGATTAGCGGGTTTTTCTTCTTTGCTATTGCATTGGGAATATTGTTCTTCTATTCGTTGCAATATGCTGCTGAGGTGGCTTGGTCTGCATTATTGAAGCGATTATTCGAAGCAATTTTCTCCTACATTCCTTACGGATTGGGTGTAATTGTTCTTGTGTTGTTGGTGGGACAATTTCACGGACACCACTTATACCATTGGATGGATTCATCGGTTTACGATCCGGCTAGTGAGAATTACGACGAGATTATAGCTGGAAAACACACCTATTTCACACCATGGTTTTTTTGGTTGAGAGTTGTTGCTTATGCTGCAGTATTCGTAGGGTTTGCTCGTTATTTCCGCAAGTGGTCTTTGCAAGAAGATGCTGTTGGAGGAACTGAGATTCACTACAAGATGTATAAGAAAGGAGCGACATTCTTGGTGTTGTTCGCTGTATTCTCCTCTACCATGGCTTGGGATTGGTTAATGTCTATTGACACACACTGGTACAGCACCATGTACGGCTGGTACATCTTCGCAGGAATGTGGGTTACCGCTATGACAATGGCGACCTTAATCTTAGTTTGGTTGCGTGGAAAAGGTTATTACGCGATGATGAACGAATCGCATATTCACGATATGGGTAAATGGATGTTCGCCATTTCAATGTTGTGGAGCTACTTGTGGTTTTGTCAGTACATGTTGATTTGGTATTCAAACATTCCAGAAGAGATTACTTATTTCAAGGAACGTTATGATCATTACATGGTTTTGATGTGGGTCATATTCGCAGTGAACTTTGTTGTTCCTTTTTACACATTGATTTCTCGCGATGCAAAACGTAACACGAAGTATTTAACAAGAGTGGGAGTTATTATTTTAATTGGTCACTTTGCAGATTTGTATTTAGCTGTTATTCCTGGAACTATCCACGGACATTTGTTGTGGGGATTTGGTGAAGGTCACCATGCAGATTTCGGATGGTGGTTTGAAATTGGAATGTTACTCGGGTTTTTAGGATTGTTCTTGCGTGTGGTATTAACCACATTAACCAAGGCTCCTTTGATTCCGAAGAACCATCCTTTCCTGCAAGAAAGCGAAAACCATCACATTTAATTGAAGCGTAAGATAAAAAGATAGTCAAATGAAACTACTAATTCTTTTAGTTATTGTACTTGCAATCATTGCCATAGCGCAATTGACAAAAGTATATGAATTGAGCCGTTCGTTAAGAAAGAACAAAGAGGAAGAGATCTCCGCGGCCGACAACAAACTGAATGCTAACTTGATGTTAGTCTGGATGTTTTTATTCTTCGTAGGTACAGTGTTCCTGTATGTTAGATACGGAGATTATCTTCCGGTATCAGCCTCTGCGCACGGTGTTGATGTTGACCAATTGATGAAGGTGAACATATGGATGATTACCGTAGCCTTCTTTATTGTGAACTTTTTCTTATTCTATTTCGCTTGGAAATACCAATTCAAAAAAGGAAGAAAAGCCAAGTTCTTTGCACATGACAATCGCTTAGAGATGCTTTGGACCTTGGTTCCTGGAGTGCTTCTGGCGTTTATCATTGTTTACGGTTTGATTACTTGGAACAAGATTACAGGGCCAGCCTCTGCAGATGCAATTCAAATTGAGTTGTACAGCCGCCAGTTTGACTGGACTGCACGTTATCCAGGCGAAAACAAAACCTTTGGTTCAGCAAGCTATAATTTGATTAGTACTTCCAATCCTTTAGGTCTCGTGACTAAAGAAGGGATTCGTGCGAAGTTGGACGAGTTGGATAGCCAGATTGAGAATGTTGAGAAGCAATTAGAAGAGAATAAATTAATGCCGCTCTTGCCTGAAAGCTATGTGGCTACTCTGGAAGACAAGGTTAGTCGCTTGAAGCGTCATAAGCAGCGTATAGCTGATATAGATGAAAACAACCTAAATGGATTAAGCACTTGGGAATCTGGAAACGATGATCGTTTAGTTAAAGGAGAGATGCACATTCCTGTGAATAAGGAAGTGGAATTGATTTTTCGTTCACAAGATGTTATTCACTCGGCCTACTTGCCTCACTTCCGTGCACAGATGAATTGTGTTCCAGGAGTTGCAACGCGTTTGAAAATGACCCCAACGGTAACTACAGCAGAGATGCGCAAAATCACAGGTAATGATGCATTTGATTATATTCTTCTATGCAACAAAGTTTGTGGTGCCGCTCACTTCAATATGCAAATGAAAGTAGTTGTTGAAAGCGAAGCGGATTACAACGCTTGGGTAGCAAAACAAAAAATGTTTAAAGCTCCTGAAGTGAAAGAAGCAGCTGATACAACTTTGGCAAACGAACCTAAAAAAGACACTGTAGCCACAGCAATGGGCGAAAAAAATAAGAGATAATCATGGAAGCAACTGAAAATACGCACGCACAAGACCACGGTCATCACCATCACAAGGAGAGCTTCATATCGAAGTATGTGTTCTCGATGGATCACAAAATGATATCTAAGCAGTTCTTAATTACGGCTATCGTAATGGGAGTTGTAGCTGTAATGTTATCTATCTTCTTTCGTCTTCAGCTAGGATGGCCAGGAGAGAAGTTTCAAATTTTAAATGCTTTTCTTGGTGACAAATGGGCACCAGATGGAATCCTAGACCGTAACGCTTATTTGGCGATGGTAACTATTCACGGAACAATCATGGTATTCTTCGTTTTAACCGGAGGATTATCAGGAACGTTTGCGAACTTACTTATTCCACTTCAAATTGGAGCTCGTGACATGGCTTCAGGATTTTTGAACATGCTATCTTATTGGTTCTTTGCTATCTCTAGCATAATCATGTTGGCGTCATTGTTTGTTGAAGGTGGAGCTGCTTCAGGAGGTTGGACAATCTACCCACCACTTTCTGCACTGCCTCAAGCTATGCCTGGTTCAGGTATGGGTATGACGCTTTGGTTAATTTCAATGGTGTTGTTCGTAGCCTCTTCACTTTTGGGTGGTTTGAACTACGTGGTAACCATCATTAACCTTCGTGCTAAAGGAATGAAAATGACTCGTCTTCCATTGACGATATGGGCCATTTTTGTTACTGCAATCTTAGGTGTTCTTTCATTCCCTGTATTGGTTTCTGCTGTTGTTCTTCTTTTGATGGACAGAAGCATGGGTACAGCATTCTACTTGTCTGATATCTTCATTCAAGGAGAGGCATTGGATGTAACTGGCGGGTCACCGTTGTTGTTCCAACACTTGTTCTGGTTCTTAGGTCACCCTGAGGTATACATCGTATTGCTTCCTGCATTAGGAATATCTTCTGAGGTAATTGCTACCAATTCACGCAAGCCAATCTTCGGTTACAAGGCTATGATTGGATCAATCTTGGCGATTGGTTTCTTATCCTTCATTGTATGGGGTCACCACATGTACATCACAGGTATGAACCCATTCTTAGGGTCTGTATTCGTGTTCACGACATTGTTAATTGCGATTCCATCGGCAGTGAAGGCGTTCAACTACATAACTACGCTTTGGCAAGGAAATGTACGTTTCACTCCTGCTATGTTGTTCAGTATTGGTTTGGTAAGTACGTTTGTTACAGGTGGTTTGACAGGAATTATCTTGGCTGACTCTGCGTTAGACGTGAACGTTCACGACACTTATTTTGTAGTTGCTCACTTCCACATTGTAATGGGTATGTCTGCGATTTTTGGAATGTTTGCCGGTGTTTATCACTGGTTCCCTAAAATGTACGGAAGAATGTTAAATACGAAGTTGGGCTATGCTCACTTCTGGTTAACCTTGGTTTGTGGATTTGGAGTATTCTTCCCCATGCACTTCATTGGTATGGCTGGTGCTCCTCGTCGTTACTACAGTTTCTCAGAGTTTGAATTTTTAGATTGGGTGATGGATTTGAATCCGTACATCAGTATTTTCGCTCTTGTTGGCGGTGCTGCCCAGATATTGTTCATCGTGAATTTCTTCCACAGTATATTCTACGGACAGAAGGCTTCACAGAATCCATGGCAGTCGAACACGTTAGAGTGGACGACTCCAGTTCAACACATTCACGGAAACTGGCCAGGTGCACTTCCTGAAGTTCATCGTTGGGCTTATGACTATTCAAATCCAGAACACGAAGAGGATTTCGTTCCACAGGTTGTTCCATTGAAGCCAGGAGAACACGCACATTAATGTTTAGCATTCATAAATTAAAAAATCCGTATCTTAGAACGATGCGGATTTTTTTTGTCATATTCTTTGCCACTGCGGGCTTCATTGGTTCAGCGCAACCTGTGAACCTACGCGATTCCTTTAAAGGAGTGTTTGATGAAAAACCAAAGGCCACTGCAAAATGGGACACATGGGGAACATTCATAGGTGGAAGAACATTCAATACGCAAGCACTTAAGGTTGGAGCCGAGTTCAATGAGACGCTTGTTTTAGGGATCGGATACAATTGGCTTTCCAACGGCGTATACAAGAATGTGAATGTTGAAGGAGTAAATCGGCTCAGTGAATTCGAACTGCGTTATTATGGTCCTTATGCAGAATTGGATTTTTTTAAGAGTGGTCATTGGAAGGGCACTCTCCCTATTCAATTGGGTTTTGGAAAGAGCTT
>JBEIFO010000106.1:0-6731 GCA_040382375.1 Crocinitomicaceae bacterium | reverse complement strand
TTGCAGGGTGTGTGGGACCCAGGTTCAGGGTTGAATAATCCTTTTCAGGATCGTTTGGGTTTATGATTGGAGTTGTACTCATAGGATTATCGCCCAAAATATTTATCTTGTTTATCGTCACGTCCCGCGTCTTCCAACGGATACTCTTTGCGCATCGGGAAGTAGTTCATTTCATCCATGTTTAGGATTCTACGAAGGTCAGGATGACCTTGGAATTGCACACCGAAGAAATCGAATTCTTGACGCTCCATCCAGTTCGCCGAAGGCCAAAGAGAAACAAGCGAAGAAATTTTCAAATCAGATTTCGGGAAGAAGGTCTTCACACGAATGCGTGTGTTCGCTTGCATGTTGTGCAAGTGGTAAACCATTCCGAACTCTTTGTCGCCTTGCTCTGGAAAGTGCATGGCGCAACATGTTGTCAAAAAACCGAATGAAAGTTCGGTCGACTCTTTGAAGTGTTTCATCACCTCAAGGATGTTTTCTTTTTTTACTTCGAAGCAAGGGAAGTCACGATCTACGTAACTCGTAACTATGCTCGAAGAAATGTTTTCTGAATTCGATAAAACGAAATCGTGAAGTTCTTGGGTAGTCATGGCTGCCATTATTCAATTCCGTATTGTGCCAAACGTGCTTTGTATTCTTCTGAAGTTCTGCGGCTGCGACCTTCGTTCTTTGCGAGCTCTTGGATTTTCAAGATGCCGTCTAAAACTTGTTCAGGTCTTGGGGGACAACCAGGAATGTAAACGTCAACCGGAATGATTCTGTCGATTCCTTGGAGAACGCTGTAGGTATCGAAGATTCCACCTGAAGAAGCACAAGCGCCCATGCTAAGCACCCATTTCGGTTCAGCCATTTGCTCGTACACTTGACGAAGGATAGGTCCCATCTTTTTCGAAATGGTTCCCATAACCATAAGCAAGTCTGCTTGTCTTGGCGAGAAGCTCAAACGCTCCGAACCGAAACGTGCAAGATCGTAGTGAGAAGCCATGGTAGCCATGAACTCAATTCCGCAACATGAAGTTGCGAATGGCAAAGGCCAAAGTGAATTTGCTCTCGCCAATCCAACGGCTTTGTCTAACGATGTGGCGAAAAATCCTGCGCCTTCGTAACCTTCTGGCTTGTGGCTTGGATCAATGTTTACACTCATTTCTTTTGTATTAAAAAGTTTTTATTTTTCCCAGTTTAATGCGCCCTTCTTAATGATGTAAAGCAAGCCTACAACCATTAATCCCATGAAGGTGAACATTTCCCACAATCCGAAAGCTCCAAGTTCTCTGAAGTTCACCGCCCATGGATACATGAATATTACTTCTACGTCGAATAGAACGAAAAGGATTGCTACCAAAAAATATTTGATTGAAAAAGGCGTACGCGCATTTCCAACGGATTCAATTCCGCATTCGAAAGCTTCGTTCTTAATTTTTGTTTTTCTCTTCGGACCAAGCAGGTGTGTCAGCAACATTGTGGTGACAACAAATCCAGCGGCAACGAGTGCCATGAAAACGATGGGTAGATATTCCCAAAGGTGTGATGTTTTTTCCATTTCTTGCAGGAGCCCATTTTAGGGCGTCGCAAAGTTAGAAGGAACAACGGATTAACATAGTTTTTCGAAGTGTTTTTTCACACGAATATTCAAAGTTTCAAACAAAAAGAAAGGAGGCAAGCCTCCTTTCAAATAGTATTTAAAATCGTTCTAAGTAATTACAGACCCAAGAGAACCTCTTCAGCTGTTTTTCCTCCGAACAACATGCGCTCTGGATTCTCTAACATTTCTTTCACTTTTACTAAGAATCCAACGCTTTCTCTTCCGTCGATAATGCGGTGATCGTAGCTTAATGCGATGTACATAATTGGACGAATAACCACTTGTCCGTTTTCAGCAATCGGACGCTCAACAATGTTGTGCATGCCTAGAATAGCGCTTTGCGGAGGGTTAATGATTGGTGTTGAAAGCATAGATCCGAATACTCCACCGTTTGTAATGGTGAAGGTTCCACCTGTCATATCGTCTACGGTAATTTTTCCGTCGCGTGCTTTTTTCGCAAGTCCGCCAATGCTTTTTTCAATGTCTGCTAACGAAAGCATTTCAGCATTTCTTACAATTGGAACCATCAATCCTTTCGGAGTTGATACTGCAATTCCAACATCGCAGAAGCTGTTATACACAATGTCTGTTCCGTCTATGCGTGCATTCACAGCAGGGAATTGCTGAAGTGCTTCACAAACAGCTTTGGTGAATAAGCTCATGAAGCCTAGACCAACACCGTGTTTCTCTTTGAATAATTCTTTGTACTTCGCACGAAGATCCATTGCTGGCTTCATGTTCACCTCGTTGAAGGTGGTGAGCATGGCAGTGTTGTTCTTCACAGAAACCAAACGCTCGGCAACTTTCTTGCGAAGCATTGTCATCTTTTCGCGACGTTCGGTTCTTTCACCTGTTCTTGCAGGAACAGCAGAAGTGTCGAATCCGGCAGCCATAGCAGCTGCTACGTCGCTTTTCAGAATTCTTCCACCAGGACCTGTTCCGCTAACTTGCGCAGCAGTAACATTGTTTTCTGCCATCATCTTCGCAGCAGCAGGAGCCGCGTGGCCAGCTGCATAACTAGCCGCTGGTCCAGGAGATGGTGCCGCAGCTGGCGCAGGTGTTGGCGCTGCAACCGGAGCAGCTTCCGCTTTCGGAGCCGCCGCTGGAGCAGGCGCATTGCCTTGCTTTGAAGTGTCTATTGTTGCAGCAGTTGCTCCTACAGCAACCGTATCGCCCGCAGCAGCAAGAATGGTAATTTCTCCTGATGCTTCAGCAGTCATTTCCAATGTAGCTTTGTCGGAATCAATTTCCGCAATCACTTGTCCGTTCTGAACGAAGTCGCCCGATTTTACAACCCAGTTGGCAATCTGAACTTCGCTAATACTCTCGCCTGGAGAGGGAACTTTAATTTCAATTACTGACATACTTCTGTTTTTTAGGCTTTAGAAATCTTATCAAACAAGGTGCTAATCATTTTAGTCATTCGCATCTCATGCACACGCGGCGAACCGGTTGCAGGAGAAGCCGACGCAGGCAAACTTACAACGTCTAAGTTTAAGTCGCGCAAAGATCGCATCATGTAGCTCCAAGCACCCATGTTTTCGGGCTCTTCCTGACACCATACCAACTTCGCTTTCTTGCCATATTTCCCAAGCAATTCACGAATTTGCTTTTCAGGAAGCGGATAAAGTTGCTCTATTCGTACCAACGAAATCTCATCGGTTAAGCCGCGCTTCTCTTTCTCTTCCAACAATTCGTAATATACTTTTCCAGTGCACAACGCAACCACTTTGGTTTGCTTGCGCGCTTTAATGTTATCGTCAATCACTTCGCGGAATCCTCCTTTCGCAAAGTCTTCAATCTTCGAAGTTGCTTTCGGATAACGCAATAATTTCTTCGGTGTAAACACAACCAAAGGCTTGCGGTATTCGGTCTTCACTTGCCTGCGAAGCAGGTGGAACATGTTCGAAGGCACGGTGCAGTTCGCAACTTGAATATTCAGCTCAGCAGCCAATTGAAGGAAACGCTCCATGCGTCCCGAGCTGTGCTCAGATCCTTGTCCTTCAAATCCATGTGGAAGAAGAATCGTGATTCCATTCATCGTGCGCCACTTGTCTTCAGCAGCAGCAATGAATTGGTCGAACATAATCTGTGCTCCGTTATTGAAGTCACCGAACTGCGCTTCCAAAATGGTTAATCCTTGCGGAGTTCCGAAGGCATATCCGTAATCGAATCCAAGAACACCATACTCACTCAACAAACTGTTGTAGATGGAAAGCTTTGCTTGCTTCGCACTGATTTCATTCAACGGAATAATGCGTTTCTCTTCATCTTCGTCTGTTTTCACAACAGCGTGTCTGTGCGAGAATGTTCCACGTTCAACGTCTTGTCCTGAAATACGAATAGGATGTCCTTCTTCCAATAACGTGGCGTAAGCCAATAACTCTCCAAGTGCCCAGTCCAATGTGTTATTGTCTAACATGGTTCTGCGGTCTTCGAAAACTTTTTCAATCTTGCGGAAGAATTTTTCTCCTTGAGGAAGAGATGAAATCTTCATTCCCAATTCCAATAATTTTTTCTTCGCAACAGCTGTTTCAATGCTTTGCTCGAAATCTGTTTCAGTTGCTACGCGTATGTCTTTCCACGTTTCTTCCAAGAAGTGCTTCACGTAAGCTTGCTTTACTCCGCGCGACTTATCGTATTGCTCATCTAAATGCGCTTCGAAGTTGGTCTTAGCTGCATTTACTTCGTCCTGTGTTAGGACACCTTCACCCATTAATTTGTTCGCGTATAAATCGCGAAGGCTTAGGTGTGAAGCAATGGCTTTGTATAAACTTGGTTGCGTGAACTTCGGCTCGTCGCCTTCGTTGTGTCCGTATTTGCGATATCCCAAAAGGTCTACAAATACATCCATGTTGAATGCCATGCGGTAATCGAAGGCCAATTTCATGGTTTGAATAACGGCTTCAACATCATCTGCATTCACGTGGAAGACCGGGCAAAGCGTGGTTTTCGCAACGTCGGTACAATAGGTTGAAGATCTTCCGTCTAAATAGTTCGTGGTGAAACCGACTTGGTTGTTGGTGACAATGTGAACCGTACCACCTATGCGATAACCGTCAAGTTGCGCCATTTGAACCACTTCATAAACGATACCTTGTCCGGCTATTGCAGCGTCACCGTGAATGAGCACAGGAACAATTTTGTTTTCAGAATTTAAGTAATGATCAATTTTCGCGCGGGTTAATCCTGCTACCACCGGGTTCACAGCTTCAAGGTGAGAAGGGTTAGGGCAGAGGGTCAAGTGAACGTTATTTCCGTTCGGAGTCACGCGATCAATGGAATAACCGAAGTGGTACTTCACGTCACCATCGAAAACACCTTCATCGTCGAAGGCTACTCCTTCAAATTCAGCGAATATTTCTTCTTGAGGTTTGCCTAGGATGTTAGTCAAAACATTCAATCGACCGCGGTGAGCCATTCCAATTACAAATTCTTCAACGCCTTTGTCGGCGCCGTCTCTAACCATATAGTCCATGGCCGGAACCACAGCTTCACATCCTTCAACACTAAATCTCTTTTGTCCAACAAACTTTCTTTGAATGTACTGTTCGAAGGTGGTTGCCTTGTTCACCATGTCGAAGATTTGCTTCTTCTCTTCAGTGGTGAATGGGGTTTTCTTCACCGCTTCAAGACGAGAACGCAACCATTGAATTTTTTCAGGGTCGCGGATGTACATGTATTCTGAACCAATGCTTTCGCAGTAGCAGGATTGTAAATGCGCGATAATGTCTTTCAATTTCACGTCGCCCAATCCCACTTCAACACCGGCGTGAAAGACAGATTCAAGATCGGCTTTGGTTAGTCCGAAGTTTTCAATTTCGAGGTTCGGCGTATATTTTCTTCGCTCACGAACCGGATTGGTGTGGGTGAATAAATGACCATGCTTACGGTAGGCATTGATGAGGTTAATGACCTTGAATTCCTTGTGCATGCCATCGTCGCCAATGGATGCAGTGTCTCTAGAGAGCACAGGGAATAAGGAATGTTGAAATTCGAAGCCTTCAAAAAAACGTCTCCAAGAAATATCTAGAGATGAGGGATCTTGCTGATATTGGTTATACAGCGCTTCAATCGTGTTCACATCGGCATTGCCGAGATAAGAATTATCGTCCATCGATTTCGTTTGAAAATACGGCTTCAAAGATAAGTATTTCTCCCAAAATCGACTTTTCTATTTCAGTAAGATATGAACTGAAAAAAATCAGGATTAAAGGGTGCGCAATGTCCTGATGATATTGCCTTCCAAGCGATTTTCAACGTTAGAATAATCTTGCTTTATGAACGATTCTCCGGTTACCTTTTCGAAAAGTTCAATGTAGCGGCTGCTGATTTCTTCCAACCAAGAATCTGACATGGCAGGAACTTGCTGGCCTTCTTTGCCCATGAATCCTTCGCTAATTAACCATTCGCGAACGAATTCTTTCGAAAGTTGGCGTTGCTTTTCGCCGGCAGCTTGACGCTCGGCGTAGCCTTCAGCATAAAAATAGCGAGAAGAGTCGGGTGTGTGAATCTCGTCCATTAGCACCACCTCACCGTCGTGCATTCCGAATTCGTATTTCGTGTCAACGAGGATCAATCCGCGTTTGAACGCCAATTCAGTTCCACGCTCGTAAAGGGCGTGGGTGTATTTTTCAAGAATAGCGTAGTCTTCTGCAGACACGATGCCTTGGGCTATAATTTCTTCGCGACTAATGTCTTCGTCGTGACCTTCAGTAGCCTTAGTACTTGGAGTAATGATGGGAGAAGGAAGCTTGTCGTGTTCTTTCAATCCTTCCGGTAGCGAAACACCACATAATGTGCGAAGCCCACTGCTGTAGGTTCTCCAAGCATGTCCAGTTAAATATCCGCGAATAACCATCTCTACTGCGAAGGGTTCACACCGTTTTCCAATGGTTACATTCGGATCGGGCGAAGCCAATTTCCAGTTGGGAACAATATCTTCGGTTTCATTCAGCATACGTTCTGCAATCTGATTCAGCACTTGTCCTTTGAAAGGAATAGCGCGTGGCAAAACCACGTCGAATGCAGAGATTCGGTCTGAAGCGATCATCACCAAAAGATCGTCACCAATGCTGTATACGTCGCGAACCTTGCCTTTGTAAAAATTGGTTTGGTTCGGAAATGTGAATTGAGTTCCTGCAAT
>JBEIFO010000105.1:0-6754 GCA_040382375.1 Crocinitomicaceae bacterium | reverse complement strand
TCGGTGCTAAGCGTGTGATTGATACGCCTATTGCTGAATTAGGATTCTCTGGTATTGCAGTTGGTGCTGCAATGAATGGACTTCGTCCGATTGTTGAATTCATGACTTGGAACTTCGCCATTCTAGCAGCTGACCAAATCATTAATTCGGCAGCGAAGATGTTACAAATGAGCGGTGGACAATACAATGTGCCAATCGTTTTCCGCGGTCCAAATGGAACTGCTGGACAATTGGCCGCAACGCACAGCCAAAGCTTTGAATCTATGTACGCACACGTTCCAGGTTTGAAAGTTATTACTCCTTCGAATCCGTATGACGCGAAAGGTTTATTGAAAGCTGCTATTCGCGATAACGATCCTGTTGTTTTCATGGAGTCTGAAAAGATGTATGGCGACAAAGGAATGGTTCCAGACGGAGAGTATATTATTCCAATTGGAGTAGCAGATATTAAGCGTGAAGGAACAGATGTAACGTTGGTTTCTTTCGGAAAGATTATGAAGACTGCATTATTGGCGGCTGAAGAATTAGCGAAGGAAGGAATTTCGGTTGAAGTGATTGACTTGCGCACCATTCGTCCGTTAGACATTGATTGCATCATTAACAGTGTTAAGAAAACGAATCGTTTAATTATTTTGGAAGAGAGCTGGCCAGTGGCGAGTATCTCTACTGAGATTTCTTATCGTGTTCAGCGTAATGCGTTCGATTACTTGGATGCGCCGATTCGCAGAGTGACACAAACGGATACTCCGTTTGCATTCGCAACTTCATTGATAGATGCGGCTCTTCCTGGAGTGCATGATGTTGTTCGCGCTGCGAAGGAAGTTTGTTACAAAGCGTAATCGGATGGAAGGTTAATTCCTTCCACACAATTCTCTAAACTCGCAGAACTTGCATTTGCTCTCACTATCCGTTTGAGTGAATTCATCTTTATCTACCGGAGTGTTGTTTTCAATATCGCGATTCAGCTGCTGCATGGCTCTTGTTTCCGCGTACATGTCGTCTTTGAAATTCTCAATATCGGCTTGCGAAATTTCCGGAACGACCTCACTGTATTCTCCTTTCAAGTAGGCGAGAATTGGAATGATTCGGTCGAATTTATTTTCGAAATGAAAGGAAGCAAATAGAGAATACCCGATCAATTGTTTGCGGTGCTTGTATTCATCAGCTTTTCCTGTCTTCCAATCCAGAATGTAAATATCTTTCCCATCGGGAAGCATGAAGTCTACTTTACAATATGCCTTCAATTCACCTTTGTCTGTTTGAATGCGGGTTTCCCCGTAACCACCGGGCTCAATGATCCATTGTTTCTTCGAAGATTCTGGAAGTTGTTTCACCCATTGGAATCGCTCTGAATTCACGAAGATCATAACGGCGTTGAAAACGCTTTCAGTGATGTAGGTTTCGTCTATCTCTTCCTTCTCTTTGTAATACACTTCAGAAAACACTTTATCGAGCATATATTTCTGAATCTGTAGCTTCACGAAGTTTTTCATGCGCTCAGCATCTATCACGTCAGTCGATTTTTGAAGTCGTTTCAATATGGCTTCAATGACATCATGCGCAAGGCTTCCAATGGTAAGGGCTTCAGAGGTAAGGGCCTTCAGCTCATTTATTTTTGCAAGTGGAAATTCACGGTCAGCTTTGCCGTAATAAGTATAGAAGTATTTTCTTTTGCAGTAAGAAAAAGTGTCGAATCTACTAACTGACCAACCGAGAATAGGGGTGAAAGGGAATTGTTTGAGCATAATCAAATATAGCTGTAAACGCAGTTTTTGTTGTTCGCAACTCGACTTTTACTTTCGCATTTAAAAAGTTAACTTTACCTAAACATAGAAGTAACTTAAGTAACCTTTATTCGAGTATGAAAAAATTGGTTCCAAAAGAGGCATTAGCAAAGGCAGTGGGATTAAATAAAAACAATCCGCTTTTGGCTTTGCTTAGTTCTGTCACAAAGCTTAATAAAATCAACGCCTTGTACGATCGCATTCGCGCGAACAAAGGAACGTCTTTCATCGAATCTTTTTTTCAAGAACTTCACATTACAGTTCAGCTCAACAGCCAGGAGTTGGAGAATATTCCTGCCGAAGGCGGATGTGTCATTGTTTGTAACCATCCATTTGGGGCAATAGACGGTCTCGCACTGATTCAACAAATAGAAAAACGCAGACCCGATATTAAGGTCATGGCTAATTTCCTTTTGGAAGAAATTCCAGAAATTGCCTCTTACTTTTTTAGTGTAAATCCGTTCGATAAAAACGTAGTTCAACTGAAAAGCGAGCGCGGATTGAAGCGCTGCATAGAGCATATTGCTGCTGGAGGTTGTTTAGCTATTTTTCCGGCAGGAGAGGTAAGCACATTTCAAAATAAATGGAGTAACGTTTCCGATAAGAAATGGCAGCGTTCGGTTATGAAACTGGTTCAACGTGCTGAATGTCCTGTTGTTCCTGTCTTTTTCGATGGTCGAAATTCACGCATGTTTCATTTGTTGGGAAAGGTGAACGCACAACTTCGCACTATGGCTTTGCCTTCAGAGTTGTTTAAGAAGGAAGGAGATGAAATAAAAATGCGCATCGGCAAATCGATTTCAGCTGAGGATATTCATTTGATTTCAGATCCGGAATTGCTCGGAAGATTCTTGCGAGCGAAAGTTTATTCCTTGGGGTCTGAGCTTCATGTAAGGAAGAAGTTGTTTCAGAATTTGAGAGAGAAGTTTAAAGATGTCAAAGATATTGCTGCCCCTATAGATTTGTCAATTCTTCAAGCGGAAATAGATGCAAATGAAGATTCAAAGTTGTTCGATAATAGCAACTTTTCATGTTACGCTTTGAAAGCTTCTTCCATACCGAATTTGTTATTGGAGATTGGACGGGAGAGAGAAATAGCTTTTCGCGATGTGGGGGAAGGAAGTAACAATTCTCGCGACCTCGATGAATTCGATTATTACTATTACCACCTGGTGCTTTGGGATCATGCCAACAGCAAGTTGGCCGGCGCTTATAGAGTCGGAAGAGGTGCGGAAATAATGGAGTTTTACGGGAAGCATGGTTTTTATACGCACACTCTCTTTAAGTTCAAAGACGATTTCAATCCGTATTTAAACATAAGCATGGAATTGGGTCGTTCTTTTGTTTCAGTTGAATACCAGCGTCAGCGTTTGCCTTTGTTCCTGTTGTGGGAAGGAATAATTCAACTCTTAAGCAATTTCAAGGAAACGAAATATATCATTGGCCCCGTTTCCATGAGTAACGATTATCAAACACTTTCGAAAGAGTTGGTGATTGAGTTTGTTGAAACGAATTACGGAGACCCGGTTTTATCGAAGTTGGTTCGTCCAAGAACGAAGATTAAAAATACGATTAGTCAAGAAGACCGCGAAGCTTTGATTCTAACATCAAGAGGAGAGATTCGTAAGTTCGATAAGTTACTTGCCGAAATAGAACCGATGGGTAAGACCATGCCCATTTTGTACAAAAAGTACCTGGCTCAAAATGCGAAAATCTTGGCTTTTAATCGCGATCGGAAATTCAATGACGCTATTGATGCGTTTATGATTTTGGATATTCAGAACCTTCCAAGTGAGAAGTCAGCCAAGCTGAATAGATAGTTCCGTGAAAGGTTAGAATGTGCGAAGCACGAATGTTGCAAATGCAACGAATGTCTTCGACGAATGCTATCGCGAGGCGTCATCCGGAACGGTCATCCTTCGAAGAAGGTCATCACAACTTGTTGTGTCATCGGCTTCGCCGTCATCACACGCAGTGTGTCATCCACGAAGTGGTCATCGGCTTCGCCGTCATCCTTCGAAGAAGGTCATCACTTGCGGTGTAACTTGTACCGATGTCGAATCGCTAGCACAGTTCCAACAACCATCACCAAACATCCCAACCAAAGTAGGTTTATCATAGGGAAGATTTCGGCTGAAAGAATAAGCATTTCGCGTTTGTTGCTGCCTCCTTCTTTTACAGAAAGATCAATACCTTCTTTTGATTCTTGAATGGCAAAGCGCATATTGAACACCGTACTTTCCACATCAGGAACAGGGAAGGCGAGACTGTCTTTCACCAAGACACTCATAACTTCGATCGAATCGCGCTTGTTTCCTTCCTGCAAATACAACATTCCTTTTTTCGCTTTGGTTCCAGCAGGAAGGCTTGCAGGAAGGTCGGTCACCTCAATCAACGTATCAAGCACCAAAGAAATAGATTCAGTTAACAAAACTTCTTCACCCATTTGAATGGTTCCGGTTTTCGCTTCGCTGAATTCTCCTTCGGCTTTCTTTTCTTCCATATCAATGTACTTGATGTAGGAATACAAATCTTCACCAATTCCATGAAGCACATCGGGTTCACGGCTGTTTCCTTTCGGACTCATAAGCACGCTTGGTTGCTGCGTGAAAAGTAGCTTGCCTGCTTTCCCAGAATTCCACATTTGTGAGGTAAGCAATTCATCTGGAGTAGGCGCTGGGACAAGCGTCCACAAAGAATCTTCCGACCAATCTTTCAAGAAGTTATCGGTTGCGGTATGCGCTTTCTTGCAACGGAAAATATCTCCGTTCATCTTGATCTTTGTCCCTTCAGTATAATTCGCAGGAGTGACTTCGAAATAATCTACGATGGCATAAATGTGTGAACCTTCCTTGTACTTCTTTCGAAACGAAACGAAATACTCACCCATGCGCAGCGTATCTCCTTGAAGTATCAAAAGATCTTCGTTGTTTTTGAATTCCTTGTTCACTTGTGTAATGTCGCCGTTCACATTTCGTGAAATGAAATAACTGTTCCCCGTGCTAATAAGGGCGCCAATTAACAGCATAGCAAATCCAATGTGCGCAATGCTAGCACCAATGTGATCGAGTTTTCCTTTGATCATTCGAATAGCATAATCGGCGTTGGCAAACAAAGCCCACATTCCTGCAAAAAACAGAATGCCTAAAGGCAATGGATACTTCTCTTGGAATACGACAAAAACGACAGTAAGAATGAGTGCCGCGGCGAAAGAATAAACCAACGACTTAAAGAATTTTTTCGTGTCCGTTTTCTTGTATTTCAACCATTGTCCAATGGCTATGATTAGAAGCAATACAATGGTCAATGGCACCTGCACTTGATGAAACTGAGTGAATCGATCATCGCCCGATGCCGCTGAGAAATTGTGTTCAGCCAATGATTTCGCAAATTCCCAATTGAATGCAGTGTGCATCCAATTGAACATTCCTTCCATAGGAACCAAGAAGATATTCCACACATTGATAGACGTCACGAAAGTGATGTGAATAGCGGAAAGCGAGAGCACCAAGGTTCCAAGGAACATCCAAAATTCTCGGCTCCACAATTCTTCTTCGTCTTCCTTTTTGGTTTTGTACTTTTTGTTGTAAGCCACTAGCAGGTATATGGCTGAAAGCAAAATAAACACCAATGTTAATGCTGGAATCCAGGTGCCTTCACCGGGCAAAACTTTTTCTCCTTCAGCAGGTTCAGGGAATGTTCCAGTGGCAAGATGACCAATCGCAATAAGCAATAGAACACCACTGGCGGCAGCATAAATATTCTTCCACACTTTGGTGTTTTCAATCAAATATGTAGAAAGGGCCACGAACACCAGCAAGTAAACCAACAACTGCGCAAGTATTCCGCTGTCAACGAAACTGTGAACGCTGCTGTCTCCGAGCACTCCGCTTCGTGTTAAGAAGGTGGAATAAACAACTAAGACGAAACTGCTCAGCGTTAATATGAGAGTACTGAAAAGAGAAGTTTCTCTGCGCGTATTGATTACCAACAAATGCGCGGCTGCAACCAAGGTTAACCAAGGCACAAGTGATGCGTTCTCAACGGGATCCCAAGCCCAGAATCCGCCAAAGCCAAGGGCTTCATAAGCCCAAGCACCGCCCATAAGGATTCCCGTACCTAAAATCATGACTCCGAAAAATGCCCAAGGCACAGCTTGTTTCATCCATGCTGAGCGCTCTCCTTTCCACAAACCAGCTATAGCGTATGCAAACGGAATGAGGGTAGAGGCGAAGCCTAGGAATAATGTAGGCGGATGAATGGTCATCCAATAGTTTTGAAGAAGCGGATTCAGTCCTTTTCCATTTTGGAAAAGAGGAAGGCTTAAGTAATCTGCCTTTTGAGTCCAAGGAAGTCCAATGTTCACCGTTGCCTCACGCAACAATCCGAAGGGTGAAGATCCGAATTGGAAGTCACCGAAATAAACACCCAATAGCATGGAAGCCAAGAATACTTGAACAAGCGCTATAACGGCCATAACACTGGCTTCCCATTTCTTGGCGGTGAAGAGAACGAAAAGTCCTAGCACCATCTGCCAAAACACCCACAATAGAAAACTTCCCTCTTGTCCTTCCCACATGCACGAGAAGATGTACTTCATGGGCATCTCTGTGTTCAGGTGATCGAACGCGTATTTGTATTCGAAGTAATGACTGAAGAGAATGTAGAACAAGGTGGTGATGACAACCATTACCGCTCCTGAATGGATAAAAAATCCAATGCGTCCGAATTTCTTCCAAGTAGGGTCTTCGTTGTTTCGAACCGAAAGGAAGTAGGTCACTGCAGAAAAGGCAGCGGCTATAAAGGCTAGGATAACAGCAAAATGCCCGATTTGACCGGGCAAAAGATGTTCGTTGAGGTATTCAATATTCTTCATTCACCAATTACATTTCGTGCTTCTCTTCGTTGTATTTACTTGGACATTTCATTTGAAGGTGATCGCTATGGAAGACTCCTTCGGCATTCATTTT